>NZ_JAYSFE010000099.1:0-17985 GCF_041913585.1 Allostella sp. | reverse complement strand
CATGGTCACGACCACCATGGGCACGACGACCATGGTCACGGCCACCGCCGGCACTACCACGACGAGGACATGCACAGCGTCTGCCTGCAGTCCGACCGGCCGCTCGACGAGCGCAAGTTCGACCAGTGGATCTCCAAGGTGCTGGCCGAGCAGGGGCAGAGCATCCTCCGGGCCAAGGGCATCATCGACCTCGCGGGCCGCGACCACCGGTTCGTCTTCCAGGCGGTGCACATGATCAAGGACGGCGCCTTCCAGCGCCCGTGGAAGGACGGCGAGCGGCGCTGGAGCCGGCTCGTCTTCATCGGCAAGGAGCTGGATGCCGCCGGGCTCGAGGCCGGGTTCGATGCCTGCCGCACCTGAGGCGGCCGGCGCCATTCGCCGCCGCGTCCGCCGCTGGAACCTGCCGGCGGCGGTGACCGCGGTCGCCGCGGCGGCCGACGGCCGCTCGGGCGCCTTCGCGCTCGGCGACGGCAGCCTGCGCCGCGTCGGCTTCGCCGAGGAGGCGGCGCTCGACGCCGTCGCCCTGCACGAGGGCGCGGTCCTGGCGCTGGCGGCGGTGCCGGGCGGCTTCGTCACCGGCGGCGACGACGGCCGCGTCGTGCTGGCGTCGCCCGAGGGCGAGCGCGTCCTGCACCAGGAGCCGCGACGCTGGGTCACCCACCTCGCGGTCCATGCCGGCAGCCGCACCATCGTCGCGGCGGCGGGCAAGGCGGCGATCGGGCTCGACCTCGCCGGCAACCCGCTCGGCCGCTGGGATGCGCATCCCTCGACGATCGCCGGGATCGCGCTCAATCCGACCGGCAAGCGGCTCGCGGTCGCCCACTACAACGGCGTCAGCCTGTGGTGGCTCGCCTCCCGGCAGCAGAGCCCGACGAAGCTCGTCTGGAAGGGCTCGCACATCGGCCTCTCCTGGTCGCCCAACGGCAAGTACCTGATGACGGCGATGCAGGAGAACGAACTGCACGGCTGGCGCGTCGCCGATTCGGCCGAGATGCGCATGGCCGGGCTGGCGGCGAAGGCGAAGTCGCTGGCGTGGTCGGCCGATTCGCGCTGGCTCGCCAACAGCGGCGCGGACGTCGTCACCTGCTGGGACTTCTCCGGCCGCGGCCCGATGGGCCGCCCGCCGGCCGAGATCTGCCCGGGCGAGGGCAGGCTGGTCACGGCGGTCGCGATCCATCCGAAAATGGCGATCGTCGCTGCCGGCTACGAGAACGGTGCCGTCCGCCTCGGCCGGCCCGGCCACGAGCGCACGACCGACCTCGAAGCGGCCGGCGCCGCGTCCGTCACGGCGCTCGCCTGGTCCCCCTCCGGCGACCAGCTCCTCGCCGGCACCGAGGACGGCGGCGCCGCGCTCTACGACTTCGCGGGCGGGTAGGCGAACGGGGCGTCGCCCCGTTCGCCGATGGGCAGGGTCAGCCGAGCGCCGGCCGGGCGCGGGCGGGGCCGGCGGCGGGGCGGAGCGCCGCGATGCCGTCGCCGAGCAGCGCCTGGACCAGCAGGGTCACGGTCCAGAAGACGGGGTACTCCCAGCCGCCGCCCTTGGCGCTGAAGAGCCAGCCGTTGGGCAGGTGCTGCAGCGTCGCGCCGATCATGATCGGGACGAGGGCGAGCGCCACCCAGCGGGTCCACAATCCCAGGATCAGCGCGGCGCCGCCCAGCGCCTCGGCGGCGATCACGACATGGGCGAGCCAGCCCGGATAGCCGATCGACTGGAAGAAGCCGACGGTCCCGGGGATGCCGAAGACGAAGACCTTGAGGCCCGCATGGGCGAGGAACATCACGCCGAGGCTGACGCGCAGCAGCGTCGCGGCATAGTCGGCGGAACGAGGGTCGGACATCGGTGCTCTCCCGGAAGGGGCGGCGATGCCGGCCCCGATTGCGATGCGGGAGAGGTATCGCAGGCCAGCTGTTTCGATAATCCGGTCCGCCGGCGACTTATTGGTTCTTCACGGTTGACGATCGCGGGACATAGGCGAGGGGCAGCGCGGTCGTGTACTTGATCTCCTCCATGGCGAAGCTCGAACTGACGTCGTAGAGGTCGATCGCCGCGATCAGGCGCTTGTAGACGCCGTCATAGGCGGCGATGTCGGGCACCACGACGCGCAGCAGATAGTCGATCTCGCCGGCCATCCGGTAGAACTCCACCACCTCCGGGATCGTCTCGACCGCCGCGGCGAAGCGCGCGAACCACTCGGCATTGTGCTGGTTGGTGCGCACCTGCACGAACACCGTCACCCCGACATTGAGGCTGTCGCGGTCGAGCAGCGCGACGCGGCGGCGGATGACGCCCGTTTCCTCCAGCGCGCGGATGCGCCGCCAGCAGGGGGTCGGGGACAGGCCGACGCGGTCGGCGATCTCGGCATTGGAGAGGCCGGCGTCCGCCTGCAGCAGGGCCAGGATCTTCAGATCGATCGCATCCATTGGAATATCGTTCGCACAAAGTCCCAATTTAGAGAAGGACATTCCAAGTCCGTCGAGCTTCGGGGCCGAAATTGCAAACCCATTTTCCGCGACGCCGGCTAGGCTCCGGAAAAATCGGCCTTCAGGGGGCTTCCGTCGATGTCGATCACCCGTTCCTTCACCGATCACCCGGCCGCGGTCGGCGAGACCTACGGCCAGCACATGGGCTTCGCCATGGGTGTCGGCGGCCGCATGGTGCTGGCCGGCCTCGCCTGCATGATGCACGGGATCTTCCCGTTCCTCTTCGAACGCACCGGCAGCCGCACCATCCTGGCGCTGCACGCCCGGGTCACGGCCGGCCAGCGGGCGGCCTTCACCGCGGCCGACGCGAAGGCGGTGCGACGGGCTGCCTGACGTCGGGCCGTCGGCGCGCCCTCAGGGCGCGAAGTCGCGCAGCACCCGGCCCGGCCGCCGGCCCCCGTCGATGACCCGGTTGTCGGCGACGATCCGGGTGCCGTTGACCCAGACGCCATGGACGCCGGTGCCGTCGGTGACGAGGCGCGGCGCGGCCGCCGGCAGGTCGCGGACCTTGCGCTTCGGCCCGCGCCCGACCGTCAGCGGGTCGACCAGCAGCAGGTCGGCCGCCAGGCCGGGGGCCAGCCGGCCGCGGTCGGCGATGCCGAAGAGCCGCGCCGGCTGCGAGGTCAGCCGGCGGACCGCCTCCTCGAAGCCGAGCGCGCCGCGGCCGCGCACCCAGTGGCCGAGCAGGTGCAGCCCGAAGCCGGCATCGCAAAAGAAGGTGAGGTGGGCGCCGGCGTCCGACAGCGAGATGTGGGTCTCGGGGTCGGTCAGGAGCGGGATCACGCCCTCCTCCTCGGCGTTGAGCAGAACGGCAGTGAACTCGGTGTCGAGATCCTCGGCGAGGCCGATGTCCAGCATGCAGTCGAGCGGGTCGACGCCGCGTTCGGCGGCGAGATCGGCCAGCGACCGGCCCTCCAGCCCGGCATTGGCGGGACGGGCCGCGTTGACGAGGTGCAGCCGCTCCCACTCGCTGTTGAACAGGCGGCGGCCGCGGAAATCGCGCAGTTCCGCCTTCACCGCGGCGCGGAACCCGGCGTCGGCATAGACCCGCTTCACGGCCTCGCCATGGGCTTCCATGGCCGGCTTCCAGGCCGTCAGCCCCTCGAACACGTAGGGGTTGTGAAGCGTGAAATCCATCGTCAGCGGGCAGCAGGAGACCTGGGCATGGACCGCATGGCCGCGTGCGCGCGCCGCCCGCGTCTCCGCCAGCGTCGTCGCCGCGGCGGTCGGGTTGGTGCCGTTGTAGAAGGTCGCGGCGACGATGACCGGCCGGCCGCTGGCGGCCGCCAGTTCCTCCAGGAAGGCGATCGAGGTGCGCTGCCCGCGGGTCAGCATGTAGACGCCGCGCCCGCCCTCGCCCATGGCCGCCACGAGGGCGCGGATCTCCGCCGCGTCGGCGAGGCGCGACGGCATCGGGATGCCGTTCTCGCCATTGTGCGTCTCGGCCGTCGAGGTGGCGAAGCCGACGGCGCCGGCCGCCATCGCGCCGCGCACCAGCCGGGCCATCTGCGCCACCTCCTCCGGCGTCGCCGCCCGCCGCGCCGCGTCGTCGCCCATGACGTAGGTGCGCACCGAGGAATGGCCGACGAAGGCGGCGACGTTGGGTCCGACGCCCTGGCGCTCCAGCATCGCGAGATATTCCGGGAACTGCTCGAAGTCCCAGCGGACGCCGGTGCGCAGCGCGTCCAGCGACATGCCCTCGACATGGGTCAGGTTGCGCATCGTGAGGTCGCGGTCGGCCGGGCGGCAGGGCGCGATGGTGAAGCCGCAATTGCCGATGACGACGGTGGTGACGCCGAGCGCCGGCGAGGGGTCGGCATAGGCGTCCCAGGTGAGCTGGGCGTCGTAGTGGGTGTGGCCGTCGATGATCCCCGGCATCAGCGTCAGCCCGTCGGCGTCGACCGTCTCCCGGGCGGGCCCCAGCGCCGGGCCGATGGCGGCGATGCGGCCGTCGGCGACGGCGAGGTCGGCCGTCTGGGCCGGGCGGCCGGTGCCGTCGACGATGCTGGCGGCGCGGAAGACCGTGTCGAACATGGGCGTCACTCCGGTTTCTTGTCGTTGCGGCCGGCCGCGAGCCAGGCGGCGGCCGCGAGATTGAGGGCGGCCAGCGTCAGGAAGGCGGCCGGGTAGGAGCCCGTCGCGGCGAGGATGGCCGTCACCAGGGGTGGGCCGAAGACGACGCCGCCGAAGGTCATGAACATGGCGCCGCCGGTCGCCTCGCCGGCGCGGCCGGGCGGTGCCAGTCGCGCCACCTCGGCGAGGTAGAGGCCGGTCCAGCCGATCGCGGTGGCGCCGAGCAGGGCGGCGATGCCGGCGAGCAGCCAGAAGGGCCAGGAGGCGTCGGCCTGCACCAGCACCGCCATGCTGAGGGCGGTGGCGACGCCGACCAGGATCACCAGCGTGCGGGTGCGCAGCACGGTCTCGGCCAGGGCCCCCCAGATGATGCGGCCGACGACCCCGCCCGCCTGGGCGATGGCGTAGGCGATGCCGGCGCGCGTCAGGTCGAGGCCGATCGCCTCGACGAAGAAGACGACGAGGAAGGCGCTGACCGAGAGCTGCATCGCCGAGAAGACGAAGGAGGCGAGCGCCAGCCGCCGCAGGCCGGCATGGGAGAAGATGAGGGCGAGCGGCCCGCGGATGCGGATGCGGGCGCGCGGGCCGTCGGGTCTCCGGTCGGCATCGAGCCAGCCGCGCAGCGGCTGCAAGGCCAGCGCGCAGACGATCCCGGCCGAGGCGAGTGCCAGGGCGGCTCCCTGCCAGTCGAGCAGCAGCACCAGGGGCGGCGCCAGCAGGCCGGCGAGCGCGCCGCCGATCGGCACGCCCGTCTGCTTGATCGAGAAGGCCATGGGCTGCAGCGGCGGCGGCGTCTGGCGGGCCAGGATGTGCGAACTGGCCGGGGTCGCCGGCCCGACGCCGCAGCCGATCGCCAGCGCGCTGACGATGGCGGCCAGCGGATGCCCGACGGCGAAGAGGACGAGGCCGAGCGACGCCATCGCGAGGGCCACCTGCTGGATGCGCAGGCCGCCGTAGCGGGCGAGAAGACCGCCGGCGATCGGGCTGGTGATGGTCGCGGCGGCATAGACGATGGCGGTGTAGGCGCCGACATTGCCGGGATCGATGCCGATCGTCTCGGCCGCCCGCGGGGCCAGGACCGGCACGCTGAGCCCGCTCATGGTGACGAGCGACTGGCCGACGACGGTCGCCAGCACCGGCACCCCGACGGCGACCGAGACGAGGGCGCGCATCGCCGGTCAGGTTCCGCCGCGGTGGGGTGGTCGGCTCTCCATGGCGATCAGGCGACGCCGCGGCGGCGCAGGTCGGCGATCTCCGCCGCGCCGTAGCCGAGTTCGGCCAGGATCGCGTCGGTGTCGGCGCCGAGCGCCGGCGCCGCCGCGAGCGGCGGCCGGGCGCCGTCGACCTTCACCGGACCGGCGATCGCCGGGAAGGCGCCGCCCCCGGTCGCCACCGGCTGGATCCGGTCGGTCGCGGCGACGAAGGGATTGTCCAGCGCCTGGGCGATGTCGTGGACCGGCGCGGCGGGGACCCGGCCGGCGAAGGCGGCCATCCATTCCGCGGTGGTCCTGGCCGACAGCGCCGCATCGAGCATCTCCTCGATCAGGGCGCGGTGGCGCAGCCGGTCGGGAAAGCGGCGGAAGCGGGCGTCCTCGGTCCATTCCGGCCGCCCGACGGCGCGGCAGAGCGCGCCCCAGAACTTCTCCTTGTTGCACATCAGGTAGATCCAGCCGTCGCCGGTGCGATAGAGCTGGCAGGGCACCAGCGCGGCATGGGCCGAGCGCCGCTCCCGTCCCTGGACATGGCCGTGGGTGAGCCGCCACTGGCCGATGTAGCTGAGGTGGAAGAGGGCGGTGTCGAAGAGGCTGACGTCGATCTCCGACCCCTGGCCGGTCGCCCGCGCCGCCATCACCGCCGAGACCAGGCCGAGTGCCGCCGAGAGTCCTGCCGCATAGTCGATCATCGGCAGGCCGAAGCGCGACGGCGCACCGTCCGGCTCCCCGGTCAGCGCGAAATGACCGGCCTCCGCCTGCATCAGGAAGTCGTAGCCGGGCCAGGCGGCGCGCTCCGGCTCGCGGCCGTATCCCGTCAGGTGGACGACGACGAGGCGCGGGTTGGCCGCGGCCAGCCGGTCGCGCGTCAGGCCGAGCCGGGCCGGCACGTCGCCGCGCAGGTTGTGGATGAGGGCGTCCGCCCGTGCCGCCAGCCGCTCCAGTACCCTCTGGCCCTCGGGCTGGGCGAGGTCGAGCGTCAGGCTGCGCTTGCCGAAGTTGAGGGCCTGGAAGAGGCCGCTTGCTGCCGTCGGGTCGAGCCCGTCGATGAAGTGCGGCCCGACGGAGCGGCTGACGTCGCCGCCCTCCTTCGGGTTCTCGATCTTCACCACCTCGGCGCCGAGATGGGCGAGATGGAGGGTACCGAAGGGAGCCGCCCCGTACTGCTCGACGGCGATCACCTTGAGGCCGGCGAGTGGCCGCGGGGCGGTGCCCATCGTCGGCCGCTCAGGCCGTCTTCCGGGTGGGGTCCGGCGTGGCCGGCGCGGCGGCGTCGAAGATGGCGGCGACGCTGCCCCGGTCCATGCCCGTGATCGCCTGGAAGAGGCGGGCCTCCTGGGCGGCGCCGATGACCGGCAGGACGAGGGCGGCGTATTTCGCGCGGAGCTCCTCCGCGGTCTGGAAGTTCTCGGGCTCGCCCTTCGGGATCGGCACGAAGACGCGGTCGCGCACGCCGTCCGTCGTCTCGACCTCGACCGCGGCCGAGAACTGGCGCGGATATTCGGCCTCGGCCGCGGCATCGTGGGCGACCTCGACCTTGGCGAGGATCGCGTTCGTCCGCGCATCGCCGATGTGGGCGGCGTAGTCGTCCCAGCCGAAGCGGCCCTCGCGCAGCGCCACGCCGACGCCGAAATGGCAGGAGAACTGGCCGTCGACGACGTTCTGCGGCGCCCGCTTCTGGTCCTGCGGCAGGCCGACGAGGCGCAGCGCCGTCTCCGACAGGCCGACGCGGACCGAACGGATGCGTTCCTCGACCAGGTTGTGGCGGGCGCGCAGCTGGATGACGCCGTCGACCGCCGCATGCATGGCGCGGCAGGCGGGGTAGGGCTTGACGGCGATCCCGGTCGTCTCCCAGTCCCGGCCCAGTCCGGCGACGGCGCGCTCGGGTGCCGGGTTGCGGGCATAGGCGTGGAAGAAGCCGTAGCGGCCCTCGAAGGCGGGGGCGGCGCCGCGATAGCCCTTGCTCGCGAAGACCGCGGCCATCAGCCCCGCCATGGCGGCATGGCCGACCTGGAAGCGCTTGGTCCAGGCGCCGTTGGCGAGGAACTGCAGCGATCCCGCCGCCTCCGAGAGCGCGATGCCGAAGGCGTCGGCGGTGCGTTCGGCATCGAGACCGAGGACGCGGGCGGCGGCGGCCGCCGCCGCGAAGGCGCCGCAGGTGGCGGTCGGGTGGAAGCCGAGGTCGTAGTGCTCGGACGGGATCAGCGCCCGGCTGATGCGGCAGATGACCTCGTAGCCGGCGACGATGCCGACCAGGGCGTCGGCCCCCGACTTGCCGGCCATCTCGGCCGCGGCCAGGGCCGCCGGGACCACCGGCGCGCTCGGATGCAGCGAGGCCGGCGCGTGGGTGTCGTCGAAGTCGAGGCTGTGGGCGAGCGCGCCGTTGACCAGGGCCGCGCCTGCGGGCGACCAGCCGTCGCGCTCGCCGAAGACGCGGGCCGTGCCGTGGTCGAGGCCGAGCGCGCGGGCCGCCTCCAGCATCGGCGGCGTCGAATCCGTGTCGTGGCGGGCACGGACGGCGATGCCGACCGTGTCGAGGACGAGGAGCTTGGCCCGCTCGCGGACCTCGGCCGGTATGGCGTCGTGGCGGAGGTCGGCGGCGAAGCGGGCGAGCGGCATCGTCACGTCGGTCGCGGCGGGGGTCATGGCGGGCGGGCTCCCTCTGGTGGCCGGGGCGCCCGTCCTGATGCCGCGGGCGCTTCCGGAAGGCGGGCGGTCGGGTCAGGCGGCGCGGGCGAACCCCTTCGGTGGTCCGGCCTTGGCGATCTGGCCATAGAGCGTCTCGTCGGGCAGGTGCTGGGCGACGATGCGGCGAACCTCGACGAGGCGGCCGAGGTCGATGCCGGTCGAAAGGCCCATGGATTCCAGGAGGAACACCAGGTCCTCGGTGACGATGTTGCCGCTGGCGCCGGGCGCGTAGGGGCAGCCGCCGAGCCCGGCGAGCGAGGCGTCGAAGAGGCGCACGCCGGCCTCGACCGCGGCATAGACGTTGGCGAGGCCGAGGCCGCGGGTGTCGTGGAAATGGGCCGCGATCGGCAGCCGGTGGCCGAAGGTCCGGCACGCCTCCTCGAAGAGGCGCCGGGTCTGGGCCGGGTTGGCGTAGCCGACGGTGTCGGCGATCGAGAGCTCGTCGGCGCCGGCCTCGACCACGACGTGGGCGAGTTCGATGACCCGGCCCGGATCGACCGGCCCGGCGATGGTGCAGCCGAGCGCCGTCGCCAGCGCGGCGCTGACCCGCACCGGACGGGGCTGGGCGCGGGCGAGCGCGACGACGGCGCGGAACTCGTCGACCGACTGCTGCACCGTGCGCTGCACGTTGCGCAGGTTGTGCGCCTCCGACACCGAGAGCACGAAATGCAGTTCCGGCATCCCGGTGGCGACGGCGCGCTGGGCGCCCTTCAGGTTGGGGACCAGGGCCGACGGCCGCAGGCCCGGCATCGCGACCGACGCCTCGGCCACCTCGACCGCGTCGGCGAACTGCGGGATGTTCTTCGGCGGAACGAAGGAACAGACTTCGATGTCCTTCACCCCGGCGTCGAGCTCCGCGCGGATCCAGGCGAGCTTGGCCGCGGTCGGGAAGAAGGTGGCGATCATCTGGAGCCCGTCGCGCAGCCCCACCTCGCGCACGGTTGCGGTCTCGGCCATCGGCTTCTCCTGGGAGGTCGGTCCTTACCGCCCGGTATATTGGGGCCGGCGCTTCTCGTTGAAGGCGCGGATGCCCTCCTGGCGGTCGGCGGTCGGCACCATGCGGTTGTAGGCCTCGATCTCGAAGGCGAAGCCGTTCTTGAGGTCGACCTGGGTCGCGACGTCCATCGCCCGCTTGGCCTGGCGCACCGAGACGGGGGCGTTGCGGGCGATGCGGCGGGCGGTCTCCATCGTTTCCTCGAAGAGGGTCCCGTCGTCGCAGACCTTGTTGAGGATGCCCCAGGCCAGCGCCTCCTCGGCGCCGAAGGCCGCACCCGTCAGGATGATCTCCTTGGCGCGGCGCACGCCGACCGCGCGCGGCAGGTTCTGGGTGCCGCCGGCACCCGGCATGATGCCGAGCGTGACCTCGGTCAGCGCGAACCGGGCCGAGCGCGCGCCGTAGGCGAAGTCGCAGGCGAGCGTGAACTCGCAGCCGCCGCCATAGGCGGCGCCGTTGATGGCGCCGATGATGGGAACCGGGCAATCCATCATCCGGTAGACCGCCTGCTCGAAGATGGCGTGCTGCTTCTGCCACGCCTCGTCGGTCATGCCGTTGCGCTCCTTGAGGTCGCCGCCGGCGCAGAAGGCCTTGGTTCCGGACCCGGTGAGGACGACGCAGCGCAGGTCGCGATGGTCGAGGACGAGCGCCAGCCAGAGGTCGAGCAGGTCGCGGCCCATCTGGGTATTGAGCGCGTTGGCCGCCTGCGGCCGGTTCAGCGTCACCTTCAGGATGTGCGGCTCGACGGTCTCGACGAGCAGGGTCTCGTACTGGGGCATGCGGGGTCAGCCCTTCTTCGCCGGCAGGACGGCGTCGGTGTCGGCGCCCAGTTCCGGGGCGGCGTTGCGCAGCGGCGGGCGCTGCCCGTCGAACGACATCGGCAGGCCGAAGATGTCCATCCGGCCGTCGGGCGTCTTCTGCAGCATCCCGAGCGCCGCGGTCTGCGGGTGGACCACGACCTCGTCGATGGTCTGGGTCGGCGTCGTCGGGATGCCGGCCGCCTCCAGGACCGCCTGCCACTCCGCCCGCGGCTTCGTCGCCAGGATCGCCTCGATCATGGCGTTGAGCGCCGGCAGGTTGGCGACCCGGCTCGGGTTGTCGACGAAGCGCGGATCGCCCGCCCATTCGGGATGGCCCAGCGCCGCCGACAGCTTGCGGAAGAGGCCGTCGTTGGGCGCGGCGACCATGAGATAGCCGTCCGCGCAGCGGTAGGCCTGGTAGGGGGCGATGCCGCGCGTCGCCGACCCATTGCGCTTGCCGGGCACGCCGGTCGCGAGGAAGTCGGCGGCGTGGTAGGTCATCCAGGCGAGCGCGGTCTCGTAGAGCGAGGTGTCGATGCGGGCGCCGCGGCCGTCCTTCTGGCGGCCGAGCAGCGCCGCGACGATGCCGAGTGCGCACCACATGCCGGTGCCCATGTCGATGAGCGAGGTGCCGACCCGGACCGGCGGACGGCCTTCCTCGCCGGTCATCATCATCAGGCCGCCGAAGGCCTGCATCAGCGGGTCGTAGCCGGGCTTGGACCGGAGCGGGCCGGTGGCGCCGAAGGCGCCGATATTGCAGTAGACGAGCGACGGCTTCGCCGCCTGCAGGGTGGCGGCGTCAAGCCCGTACTTCTCGACCTGGCCCGGCCGCATGTTCTGCAGCACCGCATCGCCGGTTTCGACGATCAGCGCCTTCAGCCGGGCGAGTGCCTCCGCGTCCTTGAGGTCGACGACGACCGAGCGCTTGTTGACGTTGAAGACCTGGAAGATCGAGGAGGCGCCGTGCCAGAAGGGCGGCCCCCAGTGGCGCGCATCGTCACCCTCCGGGCGCTCGACCTTGACGAGTTCGGCGCCGAGCGAGGCCAGGATCAGCCCGGCATAGGGGGCGGCGACGCTGGTCCCGATCTCGAAGACGCGGATGCCGGCGAGCGGCAGCGGTGGCGATGCGGCCTGGTCCTGCGGCACGGGTGGGGCGCTTCCTCTCGTTTCGTGGTTCGGGGAACGGTAGGCGGGCGCCGCCGGAAGCGTCAATGCGCGATCGCCGGATCGGCGCCGGATGCACCCGGTATGCCGATCCCAGAACTGGCACGGTTGACAAGCAGGGGTCGGCTGCGATCTCCTCCTCGGCACAAGCAAAGAACGACACGAATCGTTCGCACAGGGAGGAGTAGGCCGATGAACTGCGCCATTCGCATGGCGGCGGTATTTGCCGGTATTGTCCTTGCCGGATCCGCCGTCGCGGACGAGAAGTTCCGCATCTCGATCGAGACGGCCCCCAACCATTTCCGCAACATGACGGTGGACCGCTTCGCCGCCGACATGGCCAAGCGGGTGCCGGGACTGAAGATCGAAATCTACCATTCCGCGCAGCTCCACCCCGATCGCGACGTCCCCAAGGCCCTGCGCCAGGGCACGATCGAGATGGGCATGCCCGGCACCTGGCAGATCGACAAGGTCGAGCCGAATGCCGCCCTGATCGACCTGCCGGCGTTCTTCGGGCTCGCCGAGGACATGGCCTACGACGTCATCGACGGGCCGGCCGGCCAGAAGCTCAACGCGATGTTCGAGCGCAAGCTGCGCGTCAAGATCCTCGGGCCCTGGCTGCCGCTGGGCTTCGGCAACACCTACACGACCAGCCGCGAACTGCGTTCGCTGGCGGACCTGAAGGGCATGAAGGTCCGCATTCCCGGCGGCGCGATCAATGCCGAGCGCTACAAGTTCCTCGGCGCCAACCCGGTGCTGGTTCCCTGGCCGGACGTCCCGCTCGCCCTCTCCCAGGGCACGGTCGAGGGCGTCTATACGACCTTCGAATCCGTCCGCAGCGCGCAGTTGTGGGATTCCGGCCTGAAGCACGCCTTCGTCGAGCGCGCGGCCCTGCTGCCCTATGTCCCGATGGTCAACCTCGCCTTCTGGGACAAGCAGAAGCCCGAGGTGCAGCAGCATCTCCTCGCCGCCTGGAAGGACGCGGTCGCCTGGGGGCGGGAGGACGGCCGCAAGCGCCAGGTCGATGCCATGAAGCTCGCCCAGAGCAAGGGCATCTCCGTGGTCCAGGCCGACCAGGCCGAGCTCGACCGCGTCCGCCGGGCGATGCTGTCGATCCAGCCCGACCTCGTGAAGAAGATGAACATGGACCAGGGCCTCGTCGACGAGGTCATGGGCGAACTGAAGAAGGCGGGGGCGGTCTGACGGCGGCCGGGCCGCGGGCCCGGGGGGCGGACCCGCGATGCTCGGGCTCTGGCGCGTCGTCGAGCGGTGGCTCGTCAGCCTGTGCGGGCTGGCGGGCCTCCTGCTCGCCGTCTACCAGATGGGCAGCCGGTACCTGCAGCCGGCATGGTTCGTGGACTGGGCCGAGGAGACGGTCGTCTACCTCGTCATCTGGGCGATCTGGATCGCCTCCAGCACGCTCGTGGAGGAGAACCGCCACGTCCGCGCCGACCTCGTGATCCGGCTCCTGCCGCCCGCGGCCCAGTACTGGATCGAGATCGCCAACACCCTCGTCGGACTCGCCTTCTGCGGCCTCGTCGCCTGGATCGGCATCGACATCGTGACGCTGGCGATCGAGCTCGACGAGCGCAGCACGAGCTCGCTGCGGATGCCGATGTGGCTCTATTTCGCCTGCGTCCCGGTCGGCACCGGGCTGATGGCGCTGCGCTATGTGCAGCGCCTCGCCGGCCTCCTCCGCGGCCGGCGCGACGTCGATTTCGGCGGTGCCAGCCATGCCCATTGACGGCCCCGGCTGATCGCGTCCGATGTCGCCGCTGCTGGCGCTGCTGCTGTTCTTCGTCTTCCTCGCGATGGGGATGCCGATCTACGTCGTGCTCGGGTTCCTCGCGACCCTGCTCTACGTCGTCGACGGCAAGCTGCTGGTCGGGATTCCGCAGCTCATGGCGGACCATCTCAACTCGGCGACGCTGATCTCGATCCCGTTCTTCGTCATGGCCGCCACCTTCATGCAGCGCGGCGGCATCGCCCAGGCGCTGGTCGATTTCGCCTTCGCCTTCGTCGGCCGGGTCCAGGGCGGCCTCGCCGTGGTCTGCGTGCTCGCGACCACCGTCTTCGCGGCGATCAGCGGCTCCTCCGTCGCGACCGCGCTCGCCATGGGCACGCTGCTGGTTCCGGCGATGGTCGAGAAGCGCTACCGCCGCGACTTCGCGCTCGGCGTCGTCGGCGCCTCGGGCACGCTCGGCATCCTCATCCCGCCCAGCCTCGCCATGATCGTCTACGCGATCGTCGCCGAGGAATCGGTGCCCAAGCTCTTCCTCGCGGGCGTCGTCCCCGGGCTCCTCCAGGCGGCCCTCTTCGTCGGCTGGATCGTCTTCTACTGCCGCCGCGAAGGCTACCCGCGCGAGGCCGGCCTGACCGCGCAGGAGATGGTCCGGGTGACGGTCCGGGCGCTGCCGGCGCTGGCGGTCCCGGTCATCGTGCTCGGCGGCATCTATGGCGGCCTCGTCACGGTCGCCGAGGCGGCGGCCCTCTCCGCCTTCGTCGCCATCCTGGTCTCGGTCCTGGCCTATGGCGGCTGCAGCTGGCGGGACGTGCCGGGGATCGCCGCGGAATCGCTGAAGCAGGCGGCGGTGCTGATCGTCATCATCGCCTCGGCGCTGGTCCTCGGCCACTGGCTCACGGCGTCGGGCTATACGCGATCGGTCGTGGAATGGGTGCGGGCGCTGGGGCTGGAGGGCTGGCAGTTCCTCCTCGTCGTCAACCTGATCCTCTTCGTGCTCGGCATGTTCCTCGAGGTCATCTCGGTCATGTTGATCACCCTGCCGCTGCTGCTGCCGATCGTCGACCAGCTCGGCATCGACAAGGTGCATTTCGCCATCATCGTCACCGTCAACATGGAGATCGCGCTGCTGACGCCGCCGGTCGGGATGAACCTCTACGTCCTCGCCAGCATCTCGCGCGCACCCTTCGGGGAGATCGTCCGCGGCATAACGCCCTTCGTGTGGCTGATGCTGGGCCTGCTCCTGGTCGTCACCTATGTTCCGGTGCTGTCGCTGTGGCTGCCGCGGCTGGTCTTCGGGTAAGCCCCACGGCACCGGAGCATTCCCACCGCCGGAGCCTTCCATGTCCGTCGTGCTGAGCGCCATCGACGATCGCGGCATCGCCACCGTCACCCTCAACCGGCCGCAGGTCCACAACGCCTATGACGGCGCCGTCGTCGACGGCCTGCTCGACGGGCTGGAACGGCTGGCGGCGGACGCGCGGGTGCGGGTGCTGCTGCTGCGCGGCAACGGCCGCCACTTCCAGGCTGGCGCCGACCTCGCCTGGCTGCGTCAGGTCGCCGGGATGACGCCGGAAGGGAACCGCGATTTCTCGGTCCGCACGACGCGCGCGATGCGCGCCCTCCAGCTCTTTCCCCGGCCGACCATCGCCCTCGTCCATGGCGCCTGCTTCGGCGGCGGGGTCGGGCTCGCCGCTTCCTGCGACGTGGTCATCGCCAGCGAGGAGGCGCGCTTCGCGCTGACCGAGGTCAAGTTCGGCGTCGTCGCGGCGCCGATCATCCCCCAGCTCCTGAAGGCGATGGGGTTGCCGCAGCTCCGCCGCTGGGGCCTGACCGGCGAGGCGTTCGACGCGCGCCGGGCCGAACGCATGGGCCTCGTCCACGAGGTCTGCCCGACGGGCGGCCTCGACGCGGCCGCCGCCCCGATCGTCGACGCCATCCTGCGCGCCGGGCCCGAGGCGGTGGCGGCGACGAAGCGGCTGACGCTCGAGGTGGCGGGGCAGACGATCCCGGACGCCCTGGTCGAGCAGCTGGTCGACGTCGCCGCGCGGCACCGCGCCTCGCCCGAGGCGGCCGAGGGCCTCGCCAGCTTCCTCGAGAAGCGCAACCCCGCCTGGTACGCCGCCGGCTGACGCCTCAGTCCGGGCGCCGTCGGCGCGCCAGGAAGGCCGCCATCGCCCGCTGCGGGTCGCCCGCCGCGTAGGCCTCCTGCTGGGCGGCGACGCCGGCGCGGTAGGCGGCGTCGAAGCCCGGCTGGGTCAGCTCGCGCAGGCGCCGCTTGGTCAGGCGGTAGGCGGTGCGGGGCATCCGGGCGAGGCGCTCCGCCTCGTCGATGGCGACCGGCAGGACGTCCGGCTGCGGCACCAGCCGGGTCAGCAGGCCGAGCGCATGGGCGCGCTCGCCCGAGATCAGCTCCCCCGACAGGGACAGTTCGGCGTTGATGCCGGCACCGACATACTGGGAGAGGAACCAGGTGCCGACGACGCTCGCCAGCCCGGCGCGCACCTCCGGCTGTCCGAACAGCATCCCCGGGTAGCCGATCCGGACATCGGCGGCGAGGCCGATCTGCATGCCGGCGCCGGCGGCGAGCCCGTTGAAGGCGACCACCGTCGGCTTGTCGACGTCGCGGACCGACTGGTAGAGGTCGCGCATGTCGGTGAGCCAGCCGGCGACCGCCCGGGGCGTGGCGAGACCGGCCGCCTCGTCGATGTCCTGCCCGGCGCAGAAGGCCCGCTCGCCGGTGCCGGTGACGACGACGGCCTCGACCCGCCCATCGTGCTGGGCCGCGTCCATCGCGGCGATGAAGGCGCGCCGCAGGTGGCCGTTGACCGCGTTGAGGGCGGCCGGCCGGTTCAGGCGGACGACGCGGATCGGGCCCCGGTCCTCGACCACGATCGGATTGTCCGCCATCGGATTGTCCACGGGGGCCCCCAGCCAAGTTCCCGATTGGCCGGCGAAGCTAGCGGCAGAGCCGACTTGCCGCAATCGCCTCGCATCTGCGGCGGAGCATCACGCCGTCATCTCGCCGAACGGACGGTCGGGGTCGGCCGGTCGGCCCTTCACCATGCGCAGGGGCGTGTAGACGATCACCGTCTCGCCACGCTGGTTGCGGATCTCGTTGCGGGTGCGGACGAGGCCGCGGGCGCCCTTGGCCGCCGGCCGCGCCTCGGTCACCTCGCATTCGACATGGATGGTGTCGCCGGCGAAGGTCGGCGCCTTGACGTCGAAATCCATGTGCAGGAAGGCCATGCCGGTGCCCTGCACGACGGACTGCATCAGCAGTCCCTCCGCCAGCGCGTAGACGAGCGCGCCCGGCGCCAGCCGGCCCGGGATCGCCGAGACCCGGTTGGCGTACTCGACATTGGTGAACAGCACCTCGGTCATGCCGGTGCAGTTGACGAAATTGACGATGTCGGTCTCCGTCACCGTCCGCCCGATGGTGCGGAAGCGGTCGCCGACGGCATAGTCCTCGAACCACAGGCCGAGCCCGACGGTGCGCATGGCGGTCCTCCTCAGGCGGCCGGTTCGAACTGCTTGGCGGTGATCTGCCAGCGCCCGTCGACGAGCGCAAAGACGAGGTAGTCGACGAAGACGGCGGCCCCCATGCGCACCCGGACCTTGGCGACGGCGGAGCGGTCCGAGGCGAAGTCGATGGCGAGCACCGCCTCCTCGCGCGACGCGCCCGACGCCTTGGCCGAGGCGCGGCCGGCGGTGATCTCCCGATAGCGGGCGATTGGCCAGCAGACCGGCTGGCCGTCGCGCCAGCCATGGAGCTGGGCGGTCGGATGGAAGATCCGGTCGAAGCGGTCGAGATCGCCGTCGTACATGGTGTCGAGATAGGCCTGGATGGCGGCCTCGAGCGTGCTCAGGCGGGACATGGGTCCTCCGGCGGGGGCGGGGCGGGGGTGGCGAAGGTCGCGAGGAAGCGGGCGCGACCGGCCGGCGTGAACCGGACGACGCGCGTGTCCGGCAGCCGCCGCGCCCAGCCGAGCTGGAAGACACGGCTCAGCATGGCGGCGCCGAGCGCGCCGGCGAGGTGGCTGCGCCGCACGCTCCAGTCGAGGCAACTCCGGCAGAGCGGCCGGCGCGACCCGGCCAGTTCGGCGACGTCGATCCCGAATCCGGCGAGGAAGGCCGCCCCCGCCGGAGTGAGCGTCAGCGCCTCGTCGCGGCGCAGGATGGCGCCGCGGGCGACCAGTCCGTCGAGCAGCGCCACGCCGAGATCGCCGGCCAGATGGTCGTAGCAGACGCGCGCCTCGCGCAGGGCGGGCTCGGCCGGTCCGGGCCGGGTGCGGCGATGGCCGGTGCGCTGGGCCAGGCCCATCAGCCCCTCCAGCACCCGCGCCACATCGGGGCCCGAGAGCGCGTAGTAGGCATGGCGGCCCTGCCGCCGGACGGTGACGAGGCCGCCGGCGGCAAGGCGGGCCAGATGCGAGCTCGCCGTCTGCGCCGTCACGCCGCCTTCCCGCGCCAGTTCGCCCGCGGTCAGCGCGGTGCCGCCGATCAGCGCCGTCAGCATGTTGGCGCGCGCCGGGTCGCCGAGCAGGGCGGCGACGGTGGCGATGTCGGGGCCAGCCTTCATGCTTCGACCTTAGTCGAAGCATTCCCGCGGCACCAGCCCCTATCGTCCGGCCATCGCCGACCACCGCCCCGGAGGAGGCCATCCATGGCCGTCACCTGCTGCATCCGCTACGTCATCGATCCGTTCCAGCGCGCGGCCTTCGCCGAGTACGCGCGCAACTGGCACGCCGTCATCCCGGCCTGCGGCGGTGACCTCCTCGGCTATTTCCTGCCGCACGAGGGCACCAACAACGTCGCGCTGGCGCTGATCGG
>NZ_JAYSFE010000098.1:0-18074 GCF_041913585.1 Allostella sp. | reverse complement strand
AGGCGAGGCCGCGCAGCCAGGCGAGGCGGCGTTCGAGATGGTCGGCGTCGAGCGCCAGCCAGCCGGCGAGCCGGCCGTCGCCGCCGGTGGCGGCGAGGTCGGCCAGGCGCTCCAGGTCGCGCTCGGCGGCTTCGACCAGTCCGTCGATCACGCCGCGGCGGTCGCCCTCTTCGAGATGGTGGAGGAAGCGCAGCTTCAGGCCGACGACGAGGCGGTTGAGGTCGCCCTCGGTCGCGCGGACGGGGGCGCACATCAGGTCCCGCATCGCCCGCCGGCCGGCCACAGTGATCGACAGGACCGGATTGGTCTCGATGGCGGCATCGCCGGCGGCCGCCACCAGCCCTTCCAGGCGCAGCAGTTCGATCGACGGGCCGAGCAGTTCGATCGAGGGCGACACGGTGCGGCTGATGAACTGGCGGACGAGGCCGGCCAGCGCGCCATATTCGCGAGCGCCGTCGGCGAGGAAGCCCAGCGCGGCCAGCCGCACGGCCTGTGTCGGAGCGAGCGAGCGATCCTTGTACATGCCCGAAAGCTAGGGCCGGCGGGCCGCCCTGTCCAGGGTGCCGCTAGCCTTCGAGTTCGGCGAAGGGATCGCCGTCGTCGTCGCCGAAGCCGAAATAGGCCCAGGATTCCTGCATATGGCCCGGCAGCGGCGCGGTGACCGTCAGGGTGCCGCCGTCGGGATGCGGCAGCCGGATCGAGCGGGCATGCAGGTGCAGGGGCGCATCGGCGTCGAGGTCGGCCAGGAAGGCGGCCGATCCGCCATACTTGCCGTCGCCGACGATCGGCGTGTTCAGGACCGAGCCGCAATGGACGCGGAGCTGGTGGGTGCGCCCGGTGACCGGCATCAGCGCGAGCCAGCTCGCCTGGCGGCCGGCGCTCTCCACCGTCGCGTACCAGGTGACGGCGCGCTGCCCCTCCTCCTCGTCCTCCACCATGCGCTCGCCCTTGGTCGTGCCCCGCTTGGCGATCGGCGAATCGATCTTGCCGCGACGCGGCTTCGGCTGCCCCACCACCAGGGCCCAGTAGACCTTGCGCACGGTCTTGTCGCGGAAGGCGTCGCCGAGAAAGCGGGCGGCGGCGGCGGTGCGCGCGATCACGAAGACGCCGCTGGTGTCGCGGTCGAGCCGATGGACGAGGCGCGGCCGCTCGGCGGCGTCGAACTGCAGCGCCTCCAGCATGCCGTCGATGTGGCGGCGGGTGCCGGTGCCGCCCTGGACGGCGAGCCCGGGCGGCTTGTTCAGCACGATCAGGTGCCGGTCGCGATGCAGCACCAGCCCGCGCAGCATCTCGGCGTCGCGGGCGGCGACGGGCCGCGGCGCCGCCGGTTCCGTCGGGGCGGCGCCGAGCGGCGGGACCCGGATCACCTGGCCGGTGCCGACCCGCTGGCCCGCGGTCGCCCGCTTGCCGTCGACCCGCACCTGGCCGGTGCGCAGCAGCTTCTCCAGCCGCGCGTGCGCGAGCTCGGGGAAATGCCGCTTGAACCAGCGGTCGAGACGGATTTCCGACTCGCCCGGGTCGACGGTGATGGACTGGACGCCGCTCATCTCGGATCCCCTCGTTCGTCCGCCGCGCGCCGCTCGGACCGCAGTTTCGCCCAGTAGTCGAGCCGCTTGCGGATCTCCCGCTCGAAGCCGCGCTCGGCCGGATCGTAGAATTCCCGCCGCGCCATGCCGTCCGGGAAGTAGTTCTGGCCGGAGAAGGCGTCGGGCGCGTCGTGATCGTAGCGGTAGCCGGCGCCGTAGCCGAGATCGCGCATCAGCCGCGTCGGCGCATTGAGGATGTGGGCGGGCGGCATCAGCGACCCCGTCTCGCGCGCCGCCTGCGCGGCGGCCTTGTGGGCGACGTAGGCGGCGTTCGACTTGGGGGCGGTGCCGAGATAGATGACGAGCTGGGCCAGCGCGAGCTCGCCTTCCGGCGAGCCGAGCCGGTCGTAGGCCTCCCAGGCCGCGATCGCCTGCGTCAGCGCCGCCGGGTCGGCGAGGCCGATGTCCTCGACCGCGAACCGGGTCAGCCGCCGGGCGATGTAGATCGGATCCTCGCCGCCCGCCAGCATGCGCGCGAACCAGTAGAGCGCCGCGTCCGTGTCCGACCCGCGCAGCGACTTGTGGAGCGCGCTGATGAGGTTGTAGTGGCTCTCCTGGGCCTTGTCGTAGACGGGCGCCCGCCGCTGCACCGTCTCGACCAGCCGGGCGGCGTCGAGCGGGCGGTCGGCCGGCAGGCGGAACAGCTCCTCCGCCAGGTTCAGCAGATAGCGCCCGTCGCCGTCGGCCATCGCGTGCAGGGCCCGGCGTGCGTCGGAGTCGAGCGGCAGCGCCCGCCCCTCCAGCGCCTCGGCACGGGCCAGCAGCAGGTCCATGGCCGCATCGTCGAGCCGGCGCAGCACGAAGACCTGACACCGCGACAGCAGGGCCGCGTTCAGCTCGAAGGAGGGATTCTCGGTCGTCGCCCCGACGAGCACGATCGTGCCGTCCTCGACATAGGGCAGGAAGCCGTCCTGCTGGGCGCGGTTGAACCGATGGATCTCGTCGACGAAGAGCAGCGTCCCGCGGCCCATGCCGCGCCGGGCGCGCGCCGCCTCGAACGCCTTGCGCAGGTCGGCGACGCCGGAGAAGACCGCCGAGAGCGCCTCGAAATGCAGGTCCGTGCCGTCCGCCAGCAGGCGCGCGATGGTGGTCTTGCCGCAGCCGGGGGGGCCCCAGAGAATCATCGATGCGAGGCGGCCCTGCACGACCATGCGCCCGATCGGCGCGTCGGGCCCCAGCAGATGGTCCTGGCCCACCACCTCGGCCAGCCGGCGCGGCCGCAGGCGGTCGGCGAGCGGCCGCGGCGCCGCCGCCTCGAAGAGCCCGGTCATCGGCGGCCGGCGCTCATCCGCCGAGGGTGGCGGTGAGGGTCTCCTCCCCGCGGCGCACGGCGATGCACCAGGGCGCGCCGCCGCGGGCGAGCGCCCGGCGCAGCCGCTGCACCGATTCCATCGCCTCGCCGTTCACTTCCAGGACGACGTCGCCGGCCTGGAAGCCCCGGCGATGGGCGATCGAACCGGCGCGGACCCGGGTCACGACGACACCCCGCGGCGGCCCCTGGAAGCCGATCTCGTCGGCGAGCGCCGGCGACAGGTTGGCGATCTCGGCCCCGGCCAGCGGATGCCGCCCGTCGAGGACGGTCGTCTGCCGCGGCGGATCCTCGGGCGGCGGCAGCACCGCCACCGAGACCGAGGTGCGGTGCCCGTCGCGCAGGTAGACGACCGGCACCGTCCCGCCGAGCGGCGCCGTCGCGAAGCGGAAGCGCAGCGACTCCGGATCGTCGACCTCGCGCCCGCCGACTTCGAGCACGATGTCGCCGACCCGGAGGCCCGCCCGCACCGCCGGGCTGCCCGGCTGCACGTCGTTGAGGAGCACGCCGCGCGGCAGGCGCAGTCCCAGCGACTGCGCGATCTCCGCCGTCACCGCCTGCCCGCCGGCACCGAGCCACGGCCGCACGACCCGTGCCCCCTCGCCGCCGACCAGTACCGTGCGCACCATGTTGGCCGGGATGGCGAAGCCGATCCCGACCGAGCCGCCGCTGCGCGAATAGATCGCCGTGTTGATGCCGGCGAGCCGGCCGTCCAGCGTCACCAGGGCGCCGCCGGAATTGCCCGGGTTGATGGCGGCGTCGGTCTGGATGAAGAAGCCATAGTCGGTGATGCCGACGTTCGTCCGCGCCAGCCCCGAGACGATGCCGCTGGTCACCGTCTGGCCGACCCCGAAGGGATTGCCGATCGCCAGCACGAGGTCGCCGACCTCGAGCTCGTCGGAATCGCGCAGCTCGAGATAGGGCAGCGTCTCGCCCTGAAGCTCGACCTGGAGGACCGCGAGGTCGGTCCGCTCGTCGCTGCGCACCAGCCGGGCCGGATACTCGCGCCGGTCGGCGAGGACGACGCGGATCTCGTCGGCGCCGCGCACGACATGGTGGTTGGTGACGACGGTGCCGCCCGCGGCGACGATCACGCCCGAGCCGAGCGACTGCTGCACCCGCTCGCGCGGACCGAGCGACAGGCCCTGATCGCCGAAGAACCGGCGGAAGAGCGGGTCGTCGAAGAGCGGGTTGGCGACCCGCTGCGTCCGCCGGGTGAAGACGTTGACGACCGCCGGCGCCACCCGGCGCACCACCGGCGCGAAGCTGAGCTGCACCTGCTCGCGATCGGCCGGCACGACCCGGGCCGGCTGCGCCGAGGCGGCGGCCGGCGCCAGCAGGACGATCAGGGCGGAGATCAGCAGCGGGCGCATGGGACTGGATGTAGGCAACCGGCTCGGCTTTGGGAATATCGGGGTTGGCGCCGGCCGAAAAGGAAAGGGCGGCCGCAGGCCGCCCTTCCTCCGATCCATCCGCCAGGGGCGAACGTTACGCGGCGGCCGCCCCTTCGGCTTCCGCCTTCGGGCCGCTGTCCTGGCCCTTGGCGGCGGGGTCGCGGTCGACGAACTCGATCACCGCCATTGCCGCGTTGTCGCCCTGGCGGAAGCCCGCCTTCAGGACGCGCGTGTACCCGCCCGCGCGGCTGCGATAGCGGTCGGCCAGCACCGTCAGCAGCTTCGAGGCCATCGCCTCGTCCTGCAGCGTCGCGATGAGCTGCCGGCGGGCATGCAGCCCGCCGCGCTTGCCGAGCGTCACCAGCTTCTCGACGAAGGGCCGGAGCTCCTTCGCCTTCGGCAGGGTGGTGCGGATCTGCTCGTGCTTCACGAGCGAGGCCGCCATGTTGTCGAGCATCGCCTTGCGATGGGTGGTGGTACGGCCGAGCTTCCGGCCGGCGAGACGATGGCGCATCTGCCCTTCCTCCTGAACCTGATCGGCGCGCTCAGTACGGCTCTTCGAGCCGCTTGGCGAGATCTTCGATGTTCTCCGGCGGCCAGCCCGTGACCTCCATGCCGAGATGGAGGCCCATCTGGGCCAGCACTTCCTTGATCTCGTTGAGCGACTTGCGCCCGAAATTCGGCGTCCGCAGCATTTCCTGCTCGGTCTTCTGCACGAGGTCGCCGATATAGACGATGTTGTCGTTCTTCAGGCAGTTCGCCGAACGGACCGACAGCTCCAGCTCGTCCACCTTGCGCAGGAGATTCCGGTTGAACGGGAACTCCTGGGCCTTCACGTCCTCCGAGGCCGGCTTCGGCTCCTCGAAGTTGATGAAGATCTGCAGCTGGTCCTGGAGGATGCGGGCGGCGAGCGCGACCGCGTCCTCCGGCGACACCGCACCGTTGGTCTCGACCCGCATCGACAGCTTGTCGTAGTCGGTGACCTGACCGACGCGGGTGTTGTCGACCTTGTAGGTGACCTTGCGCACCGGGCTGTAGAGCGCATCGACGGGGATGAGCCCGATCGGCGCGTCCTCCGGACGGTTCTGCGCCGCCGCCACGTAGCCCTTGCCGTTCTCGACCACGAATTCCATCGTGATCTTGGCGTCGCGGTCGAGGGTGCAGATCACGAGATCGGGGTTCATCACCTCGATGTCGTGGCCCGCCTCGATCTGTCCGGCGCGCACCTCACCCGGACCCGACGCCTTCAGCCGCATCCGCTTCGGGCCGTCGCCATGCATCCGCAGCGCCAGGCTCTTCACGTTGAGCACGATGTCGGTCACGTCCTCGCGGACGCCCGGGATCGACGAGAACTCGTGCAGCACGCCCTCGATCTGGATCGAGGTCACCGCCGCACCCTGGAGCGACGACAGCAGCACCCGCCGCAGGGCGTTGCCCAGCGTCAGGCCGAAGCCGCGCTCCAGCGGTTCGGCCACCACCGTCGCCACGCGCTTGGGGTCGTCGCCCGGCTCGACGCTCGGCTTCTTTGGCTTGATCAACTGCTGCCAATTCTTCTGGATCACGAGCATGTTCCTCACGCTCTCTGGGTACCGATCGCGGCACCCGTTCACTGGTGACGGCCGCGGGGATCATGGACCCCCACGGCCGGAACCCACTCGAATGTCGGACGCGCGCCCGCGTCCGCTGGGCCGGCCCGCCGGCCGGCCACTGCTGCGTCGCTCAGACGCGGCGCCGCTTCGGCGGCCGGCAACCGTTGTGCGGGATCGCCGTCACGTCCCGGATCGAGGTCACGATGAAGCCGACGGTCTGCAGCGCGCGCAGCGCCGACTCGCGACCCGATCCCGGCCCCTTGACCTCGATCTCGAGCGTGCGCATGCCGTGCTCCATCGCCTTGCGGCCGGCCGCCTCGGCCGCCATCTGCGCCGCATAGGGGGTCGACTTGCGCGAGCCCTTGAAACCCTGGCTGCCCGCCGAAGCCCAGGCGATCGTATTGCCCTGGGCGTCGGTGATGGTGACCATGGTGTTGTTGAAGGACGCGCTGACGTGCGCGGTGCCCGAGGTGATGTTCTTCCGTTCGCGGCGCCGGATGCGCCCCGCAGGTGCCTTGACCATTGCTGACCTTCCGATTTCCTAGCGCGTCCGCGTCACTTCTTCTTGCCGGCGATCGGCCGCGCCGGACCCTTGCGGGTGCGGGCGTTGGTGTGGGTCCGCTGACCCCGCACCGGCAGACCGCGGCGGTGCCGCAGGCCGCGATAGCAACCGAGATCCATCAGACGCTTGATGTTCATCGCGACTTCGCGGCGCAGGTCGCCCTCGACCCGGTGCTCGCGGTCGATGTGCTCGCGGATGCGCAGCACCTCGTCCTCGGTGAGCTGGTTCACCCGCTGCTCGCTGGGAATGCCGATCTTGGCGCAGATCTGCCTGGCCGTCGTCCGACCGATCCCGTGGATGTAGGTCAGCGCGATCTCGACGCGCTTCTGATTGGGGATGTTCACGCCAGCAATGCGCGCCACGAGAATGCTCCTAGCAAACGTGCGAAAGGGTACGGACCGCAGGGTGCGCCGGAAAGTCGGGCATTATATGCGGATGCCGCGCTGAGTCAACGCGAGTCTCCCGCCGGAGCGACCGCGGCCAGCACGCGATCGATCGCCGCGGCGACCTCGTCCATCGCCGCCATGCCGTCGACCGGGTGCAGGAGCCCGTGCTGCCGGTAGTAGGGCAGGATCGGCGCGGTCTGGGTGCGGTAGGCGTCGAGCCGGGTCCGCACCGTCTCCGAATTGTCGTCCGCGCGGCGGGTGAACTCGGTTCCGCCGCAGCGGTCGCAGACACCGGGCACCGCCGTCGGCTTGAACCGGTCGTGATAGCCGGCGCCGCAGCGGGCGCAGGTGAAGCGGCCGGTGATGCGCTCGACCAGCGCCGCCTCGTCGACCGCCAGTTCGACGACCGCGTCGAGACGGAGCCCGCGCCGCGCCAGCATCGCGTCCAGGGCCTCGGCCTGGGCCGCCGTCCGCGGAAAGCCGTCGAGAATGAAGCCGCGGGCGCAGTCCGGACTGCCGATGCGCTCGTCGATCATGCCGATGATGACCGCATCCGGCACCAGTTCGCCGCGGTCCATCACCGCCTTCGCTTCGCGGCCGAGCGCCGTGCCGGCGGCCACCGCCGCACGCAGCATGTCGCCGGTCGACAGCTGGACGATGCCGTGGCGCTCCTCCAGCCGCTTGGCCTGGGTGCCCTTGCCCGCTCCGGGAGGGCCCAGCAGGATGATGTTCATCGATCCCGGACCCGGCCTAGTTGCGCCCACGCAGGCGGGACTTCTTGATGAGGCCCTCGTACTGGTGCGCCAGCAGGTGCGAATGGATCTGGGCGACCGTGTCCATCGTCACGCTGACGACGATCAGCAGGCTGGTGCCGCCGAAGTAGAACGGCACCGAGTACTGCGAGATCAGGAACTCCGGCAGCAGGCAGATCACGGCCAGATAGAGCGCACCCACGACCGTCAGCCGCGTCAGCACATGATCGAGATAGTCCGCCGTCGTCTTGCCCGGGCGGATGCCCGGCACGAAGCCGCCGTACTTGCGCAGGTTGTCGGCCGTCTCCGCGGGATTGAAGACGATCGCGGTATAGAAGAAGGCGAAGAAGATGATGAGCCCGGCATAGAGGATCATGTACGCCGGCTGACCGTGCCCGAGCCAGGCCGAGACCTGCTGCAGCCATTCCGGCCCCTGGCCGGCGCTGAAGCTGGCGAAGGTCGCCGGCAGCAGCAGGAGCGAGCTCGCGAAGATCGGCGGGATCACGCCCGAGCTGTTCAGCTTGAGCGGCAGGTGCGAGCTCTCGCCGCCGAACATGCGGTTGCCGACCTGGCGCTTCGGGTACTGGACCAGGATGCGGCGCTGCGCCCGCTCCATGAAGACGATCGCGAACACGACCGCGACCGACATCACCAGGAAGAAGACGATGAGGAAGGCCGACAAGGCGCCGGTGCGGCCGAGTTCCAGCGTGTTGACCAGCGCGAACGGCAGATTGGCGACGATGCCGGCGAAGATGATGAGCGAGATGCCGTTGCCGACGCCGCGCGCGGTGATCTGCTCGCCGAGCCACATCAGGAACATGGTGCCGCCGACGAGGGTGATGACCGTCGACAGGCGGAAGAACATGCCGGGATCGATGACGGCGCCGCCGGTCGCGCCCGTCAGCTGCTCCAGTCCGACGGCGATGCCGTAGGCCTGGACCGACGCCAGCAGGACGGTGCCGTACCGGGTGTACTGGTTGAGCTTCTTGCGCCCGGCCTCGCCTTCCTTCTTCAACGTCTCCAGCGTCGGCGAGACCGCCGTCAGGAGCTGGATGATGATCGACGCCGAGATGTACGGCATGATGTTCAGCGCGAAGATCGTCATGCGGCCCAGGGCGCCGCCGGCGAACATGTCGAACATCGCGAGGATGCCGCCCGAATTCTGCTGGAACACCTGCGCCAGCACATGCGGGTTGATCCCCGGGATCGGGATGTAGGTCCCGATCCGGTACACGACGAGCGCGGCGAGCGTGAACCAGATCCGCTTCTTCAGTTCCGT
Organism: Allostella sp.; assembly: GCF_041913585.1. NCBI lineage: Bacteria > Pseudomonadati > Pseudomonadota > Alphaproteobacteria > Rhodospirillales > Allostellaceae > Allostella > Allostella sp. The sequence continues at coordinate 9,217 of NZ_JAYSFE010000098.1, read as the reverse complement.
CGCTTTCGCGAAGGCCCCGAAGTTGATGTTCGCCGCGAGCTGCTCGGCCGCCGATGCCATTTGGCTCTATCCCCGGACGGAGGGCGCGATCAGGCGCCCGCCGCCTCCGCTGCCGCCGGAACGATGACCTTGCCGCCGGACTGCTCGACGGCCGCGATCGCCGCGGCCGAGGCGCCGGCGACGGAGATCGTCACCGCCGCCTTGATCTCGCCCTGGGCGAGCAGGCGGACGCCGTCCTTCGCCTTGCCGACGAGGCCGGCGCGGCGCAGCGCGTCGACATCGATCGTCGCAGCGACGTCGATCCGGCCGGCGTCGATCGCCTTCTGCAGGCGGCCGATGTTGACCAGCTCGTACTCCTTGCGGAACGGCTTGACGAAGCCGCGCTTCGGCAGGCGCCGATGCAGCGGGGTCTGGCCGCCCTCGAAGCCGGCCAGCGCCACGCCGGAGCGGGCCGTCTGGCCCTTGCCGCCGCGACCGGAGGTCTTGCCCTTGCCGGAGCCGATACCGCGGCCGACCGCCTTGGACTTCTTGCGCGCGCCCGGATTGTCGCGGATCTCGTTGAGCTTCATGTCGCTTCCCCGATCACCCTCAGGCCGGCTCGACCCGGATGAGGTGCTTCACCTTGAAGATCATGCCCCGCACCGAAGGCGTGTCCTCGAGGACCCGGGTGCGGTTCATCTTGTTGAGGCCGAGCCCGATCAGGGTCGCCTCCTGGTCCTTCTGCCGGCCGATCACGCTGGCGATCTGGGTCACCCGGACCCGCGCCGTGCCCTCGCTCATCACGCCTGCTCCCGCGTCTCTTCGCGGCGGCCGAGGATCTCGCTGACCTTCTTGCCGCGACGGTTGGCGACGGCGCGCGGCGAGCTGATGCCGCCCAGCGCCTCGAAGGTCGCCTTCACCATGTTGTGGGGGTTCGACGTGCCGACCGACTTGGCGACCACGTCATGGACGCCCAGCGCCTCGAAGACCGCGCGCATCGGGCCGCCGGCGATGATGCCGGTGCCGGCCACCGCCGCCCGCAGCACGACCTTGCCGGCACCGAAGTGCCCGCGCGCGTCGTGATGCAGCGTCCGCCCCTCGCGCAGCGGCACCCGGATCATGCCGCGCTTGGCCTGCTCGGTCGCCTTGCGGATCGCCTCCGGCACCTCGCGGGCCTTGCCCGAGCCGTGCCCGACGCGCCCCTTGCCGTCGCCGACGACGACGAGGGCGGCGAAGCCGAAGCGCCGGCCGCCCTTCACCACCTTGGCGACGCGGTTGATGCTGACGAGCTTCTCGACGAGTTCGCCCTCGTCGCCCCCGCGCTCCCGGTCGGACCCGCGCTCGCGACCGCGCCCGCCTTCGCGTTGCGGCCGATCGCTCGACGGGGACCGTCCCGAGGAATTCCGTGACGTGGGAGTGCGTGCCATTTCGATTCCCGTCCTGCTCGTCAGAAGGAGAGGCCGCCTTCGCGCGCGGCCTCGGCCAGCGCCTTGACGCGGCCGTGATAGGGGTAGCCGCCGCGATCGAACACGACGGTCTCGACGCCGGCCGCCTTGGCGCGCTCGGCGAGCAGCAGCCCGACCTCGCGCGCGGCGGCGATGTCGGCGCCGGTCTTGAGGCGGCCGCGCAGATCCTTCTCCAGCGACGATGCGGCGGCGACCGTGTGGCCCTTGCCGTCGTCGATGATCTGGGCGTGGATGTGCTTGCTCGACCGGAAGACCGACAGCCGCGGACGGCCGCCCGACTTCGCCTGGATCTGGGCCCGCGTCCGCTGCCGGCGGCGGGCAAACAACTCTTTCGTCGTCAGCATCTGCCGGGTCCTACTTCTTCTTGCCTTCTTTGCGGAGGATCGTCTCCTCCGCGTACTTGATGCCCTTGCCCTTGTACGGCTCGGGCGGGCGATAGGACCGGATCTTAGCCGCCACCTCGCCGACGCGCTGCTTGTCGGCCCCGCTCACCTGGATGGCGGTCGGCCGCTCGCAGACGATCTTGATGTCGTCGGGGATCGGGAAGATCACGTCGTGGCTGTAGCCGAGCTGCATCGTCAGAGTCTTGCCCTGGACGGCCGCGCGATAGCCGACGCCGTTGATCTCCAGCGACCGCGTATAGCCCTCGGAGACGCCGCGCACCAGGGCGAGCAGCCGGTTGCGCGCGGTGCCCCACTGGGTCCGGGCCCGCTGGCTGTCGTTGGCCGGCTGCACCACGGCCTTGCCGTCGGCGACCGCGATCGCGACCTCGGGATTGATGCTCATGGACAGCTGACCCAGCTTGCCCTTGGCGGTGACGGTCTGCCCGGCGACCTGGAGGTCGACGCCGTTCGGAATGGCGACCGGGTTCTTGCCCACTCGAGACATGGTCGGTCCTCAGAACACCTGGCAGAGGACTTCGCCGCCGACGTTCGCCGAGCGTGCCTCGTTGTCGGAGAGCACGCCCCGCGGCGTCGACAGGATCGCCATGCCGAGTCCGTTGTAGTAGCGCGGCAGGTCGGCGATCTTCGAATAGACGCGCCGGCCGGGGCGGGAGACCCGGGCGATCGCGCGGATCGCCGGTTCGCCGTCGGTGTACTTCAGCTCGATATCGAACGCCGCCACGCCCGGACGGATCTCCCGCCGCGAGTAGCCGCGGATGAAGCCCTCCCGCAACAGCACCTCGAGCACGTTCGCGCGGACCTTGGACGCCGGGGACGACACCACCGACATCCGCGCCATCTGCCCATTGCGGATGCGGGTCAGCATATCGCCGAGCGGATCGCTCATCGACATTCCGATAACTCCCTTACCAGCTCGACTTCACGACGCCGGGGATCTGCCCCGTCGACGCGAGCTCGCGCAGCGCGATGCGCGAGAGCTTGAACTTGCGATAGACCGCGCGCGGGCGCCCGGTCAGCTCGCAACGGTTGCGGATCCGCACCTTCGACGAGTTGCGCGGCATCTCGGCCAGCTTGAGGCGCGCATCGAAACGCTCCTCCGGCGCCAGGTTCTCGTCCTTCGCCATCGCCTTCAGCCGCGCGCGCTTCGCCGCATACCGCTTGGTCAGAGCCTGCCGGTGCTTGTTCTTTTCGACGGCACTGGTCTTAGCCATGGAATGTTCCTCGCGGCCCGGCTCAGTTGTAGAACGGCATGTCGAAGGCCTTGAGCAGGGCCTTCGCTTCGGCGTCGCTGCGGGCGGTCGTCACGATCGTGATGTCCATGCCGCGCGGCGACTCGACCTTGTCGTAGTTGATCTCGGGGAACACGAACTGCTCCTTGAGACCCAGCGAGTAGTTGCCCCGGCCGTCGAAGCTGCGCCCCGAGAGGCCGCGGAAGTCCCGCACCCGCGGCAGCGCGATATGCACCAGCCGGTCGAGGAACTCGTACATGCGCTCGGCGCGGAGCGTGACCTTGCAGCCGATCGGCATGCCCTGGCGCACCTTGAAGGTCGCGATCGCCTTCTTGGCCCGGGTCACGATCGGCTTCTGGCCGGCGATCGCCGTCAGGTCCTCGACCGCACCCTGCACCTTCTTGGTGTCCTGGGTCGCCTCGCCGACGCCCATGTTGATGACGATCTTCTCCAGCCGCGGCACCTGCATCGCGTTCTGGTAGCCGAACTCCTTGATGAGCGCCGGCTTGACCGTGGATTCGTACTGCTCTCTGAGACGCGACATCACGGCACCCGTCAAACGTCGATGACCTCGCCCGAGCCCTTGGCGACTCGGACCTTTCGGCCATCTTCGAGGTTCTTGAAACCGACCCGGGTCGCCTTGTTCGACTTCGGATCGACATGGGCCACGTTGGAGACGTGGATCGTACCTTCCTTCTCCACGATCCCGCCCTGGTCGCGGGCCGTCTGGCGCGTATGGCGCTTCACCATGTTCACGCCTTCGACGACGACGCGCGACTCCGTCGGGATGGCCCGCAGCACGGTGCCGACCTTGCCCTTGTCGCGGCCGGTGATCACGACGACGCGATCACCCTTCTTGACCTTCATCTTCACGGTCATCGCTCGGGTCCTCACAACACTTCCGGAGCGAGCGAGACGATCTTCATGAACTTCTTCGCTCGGAGCTCGCGGGTGACCGGGCCGAAGATGCGGGTGCCGATCGGCTCGTTCTGCTTGTTGATGAGGACCGCCGCATTGTTGTCGAAGCGGATCGCGCTGCCGTCCGTGCGGCGGATTTCCTTGGCGGTGCGGACGATGACGGCTCGATGGACGTCACCCTTCTTCACGCGGCCGCGCGGAATGGCCTCCTTCACGGAGACGACGATGACGTCGCCGACCGAGGCAACCTTGCGCTTCGACCCGCCCAGCACCTTGATGCACATGACGCGGCGAGCGCCGGAGTTGTCGGCGACGTCCAGGTTAGTCTGCATCTGGATCATGGCGGTTCCTTACGCTCCAGCAGCCACGGTGGCGCCGGCTTCCTCGGTCAGCACCTCCCAGCGCTTGCGCGCCGAGAGCGGCCGGCATTCGACGATGCGGACGGTGTCGCCGACCTTGAAGGCGTTCGCCTCGTCGTGGGCCATGTACTTCTTCGAGCGGGTGATGAACTTCTTGTAGAGGGGATGCATGACGCGGCGCTCGACACGGACGACGATCGTCTTGTCGCCCTTGTCGCTGACCACGACCCCCTGCATGACTCGCCTGGGCATCTCGCTGTTGCTCCCGCTAGGACGCCTTCTGCGCCCGCTCGTTCAGGATCGTCTTGATGCGGGCCGCCTCGCGCCGCACCTGGCGCACGCGCGCCGTGTTCTCGAGCTGGCCGCTGGCACGCTGGAAGCGCAGGTTGAACGCCTCCTTGTGCAGCGCCTCGAGCTGGGTCGCCAGCTCGTCGGCGGTCTTCGCCCGCAGGTCCGTCGCCTTCGACTCGGCCATCACTCGCCTCCTTCGCCCAAGCGGGTGACGACCCGGGTCGCGATCGGCAGCTTGGCCGACGCGAGCTCGAACGCCTCGCGGGCGATGGTCGTCGGCACGCCGTCGAGCTCGAACATGATGCGGCCCGGCTTCACCCGGCACATCCAGAACTCCGGCGAACCCTTGCCCGAGCCCATGCGGACCTCGGCCGGCTTCTTCGACACCGGCACGTCCGGGAACACGCGGATCCACACCCGGCCGACGCGCTTGATGTGGCGGGTGATCGCCCGCCGCGCCGCCTCGATCTGGCGCGCCGTGATTCGCCCCGGCTCGGTCGCCTTGAGCCCGACCGAGCCGAAGTTCAGCGCGAAGCCGCCCTTGGCCAGGCCGTGGACGCGCCCCTTGTGCGCCTTGCGGTACTTGGTCCGCTTCGGTTGCAACATCGCTCGTTACTCTCTCTAAGCGCTCAGCGGGTCGGGATCAGCGGCCGGACGTCGCCTCGAGGGCGCGCTTCTCGTGCGCCATCGGGTCGTGCGCCATGATCTCGCCCTTGAAGACCCACACCTTGACGCCGCAGGTCCCGTAGGTGGTCTTGGCGGTGCCGACGCCGAAATCGACGTCCGCCCGCAGCGTGTGCAGCGGCACGCGACCTTCGCGGTACCACTCCATGCGCGCGATCTCCGCGCCGCCGAGACGGCCCGAGCAGTTGATGCGGATGCCCTGGGCGCCGAGCCGCATCGCCGACTGCACCGCCCGCTTCATCGCGCGGCGGAACGCCACCCGGCGCTCGAGCTGCTGGGCGATGTTGTCGGCGATCAGCTTGGCGTCGATCTCGGGCTTGCGGATCTCGACGATGTTCAGGCTGACTTCGCTCTGGGTCATCTTGCCCAGGTCGCCGCGCAGCTTGTCGATGTCGGTGCCCTTCTTGCCGATGACGACGCCGGGACGCGCGCTGTGCAGCGTGATCCGGGCCTTCTTGGCCGCGCGCTCGATGATGACCCGGGCGACGCCGGCCTGCACGAGCCGCTTGGTCAGGTAGCTGCGGAGCTTCAGATCCTCCTGCAGGATGTCGGCATAGTCGCGCTTGGCGAACCAGCGCGAATCCCAGGTGCGGTTGATCCCGAGCCGGAGCCCGATCGGGTTGACCTTCTGACCCATCAGGCCTTCTCCTCGCGCTCACCGACCACGATGGTCAGGTTGCTGAACGGCTTCTCGACACGGGCGGCACGGCCCCGGGCGCGGGCGTGGAACCGCTTGATCGAGAAGGTCTTTCCGACGGACGCCTCCTTCACGTAGAGACGGTCGACGTCCAGCTGGTGGTTGTTCTCGGCGTTCGCGATGGCGGACTGCAGCACCTTCCGGACGTCCACCGCCATGCGGCGATGGAGGAAGGTCAGCCGCGCGATCGCCGCCTGGCAGTCGAGCCCGCGGATGCTGGCCGCCACCAGGTTCAGCTTGCGCGGGCTGGTGCGCAGCACGCGGGCGACGGCCATCGCCTCGTTCTCCGCGACCCGGCGCGGTGCCGACGGCTTGCTCATCGCGTCAGCCCCTCTTCGCCTTCTTGTCGCCGGCGTGACCCTGGAAGGTCCGCGTCGGCGAGAATTCCCCGAACCGGTGGCCGATCATGTTCTCGTTGACCAGCACCGGGACGAACTTGTGACCATTGTGAACGCCGAACGTCAGGCCGACGAACTGCGGCAGGATGGTCGACCGCCGCGACCAGGTCCTGATGATCTCGTTGCGTCCGGCCGAACGCGCCTTCTCCGCCTTCTTCAGCAGAAAGCCGTCGACGAACGGACCCTTCCAAACCGAGCGAGCCACGCCTGGCCTCCGTTACTTCGCGTGCCGCCGGCGAACGATCAGCCGGTCGGTCTTCTTGTTGTTCCGGGTCTTCTTGCCCTTGGTGGGCTTGCCCCACGGGGTCACCGGATGCCGGCCGCCCGAGGTGCGGCCTTCGCCGCCGCCGTGCGGATGGTCGATCGGGTTCATGGCGACGCCGCGCACGCCGGGCTTGCGGCCCAGCCAGCGGTTGCGTCCCGCCTTGCCGATGTTGACGTTCGACTGGTCCGGGTTCGACACCGCGCCGATCGTCGCCATGCAGTCCGAGCGCACCATGCGGACCTCGCCCGAGGCGAGGCGCAGCAGGGCGTTCGACTGGTCGCGGCCGACGAGCTGGGCGTAGGTGCCGGCGGAGCGCGCCATCTGGCCGCCCCGGCCCATCTTCAGCTCGACATTGTGGACGATCGTGCCGACCGGGATGCTCCGGAGCGGCAGCGCATTGCCCGGCTTGATGTCGACGCGTTCGCCCGAGACGACCTTGTCGCCCGCCTTCAGGCGCTGCGGCGCCAGGATGTAGGCGAGTTCGCCGTCCTCGTAGCGGATGAGGGCGATGAAGGCCGTGCGGTTGGGATCGTACTCCAGCCGCTCGACGGTCGCGCTGACGTCGAACTTGCGGCGCCGGAAGTCGACCATCCGGTAGCGCTGCTTGTGGCCGCCGCCGCGCCAGCGCACGGTCACGTGGCCGTGCGTGTTGCGGCCGCCCGACGAGCTCTTGCCCTCGGTCAGCTTCTTGACCGGCTTGCCCTTGTAGAGCTCCGACCGGTCGACCAGCACCAGTTCGCGCTGCGACGGCGTGGTCGGGTTGAACGTCTTGAGTGCCATCGCCTCAAACCCCCGTCGTCACGTCGATCGTGTAGCCGGGCGCCAGACGGACCATCGCCTTCTTGAAGTCCTGACGGACGCCGAGGCGGCCCTTGAAGCGCTTCTCCTTGCCGGCGACGCGCAGCGTGTTCACGGCCACGACCTTGACGCTGAACAGGCCCTCGACCGCGGCCTTGATCTGCGGCTTGGACGCCGACAGCGGCACGCGGAAGGTGACCTGGTTGTGCTCCGAGCCCATGGTCGCCTTCTCGGTGATGACCGGGCTCGTCACGAGCTGGAACATCTGCTCGCGGGTGAGGTTGGCCGTGGTCTTGGCGGCCGGGAAGTAGCGGAAGCGGCTCATTTCAGGCGGGCCTCCAGGGCCTCGACCGCGCCGCGCGTCAGCACGAGCGTGTCGCGGCGCAGGATGTCGTACACGTTGGCGCCCTGCTGCGGCAGCACGTCGACCTGGGGCAGGTTGCGCGCTGCACGCGCGAAGCCCTGGTCGATCTCGTTGCCGCCGATGAACAGGACCGACGACCAGCCGAGCTTGCCGAGGCGCTGCACCAGCGCCTTGGTCTTCGCCTCCGGCAGGCGGGCGTCGTCGATGACGACGAGCTTGCCGTCCGCCTGCTTGCTCGACAGCGCGGTCTTCAGGGCCAGCGCGCGGACCTTCTTCGGCAGATCGTAGCCATGGTCGCGAACGACCGGGCCGAAGATCACCGCGCCGCCGCGGAACTGCGGCGAGCGCATCGAACCCTGGCGGGCCCGGCCGCTGCCCTTCTGGCGCCACGGCTTCTTGGTCGTGCCGGCGATGTCGCCGATCTGCTTGGCCTTGTGCGTGCCGGCGCGGCGCTTGGCGAGCTGCCAGTGCACCGCACGGGCGAGCAGGTCGCCGCGCACCGGCACGCCGAACACCGCCTCGTCCAGCTCGATCGTGCCGGCTTCGCCGGCGTCGAGCGTCATCACGTTCTGCTGCATCGCCATCACTCGGACTTGGGCTGCCGCACGGCCGCCGGGAACGGCAGGCCGTCGGGCGCCTTGCGCTTCACCGCGTCGCGGACCAGGACGAAGCCGCCCTCCGCCCCGGGGATCGCTCCCTTGACGAGCAGCAGGCCGCGCTCGGCGTCGGTCTGGACCACGGTCAGGTTCTGGGTGGTGACGCGGACGTCGCCCATGTGCCCGGCCATCTTCTTGTTCTTGAAGGTCTTGCCGGGATCCTGGCGGCCACCGGTCGAACCGTGGCTGCGGTGGCTGACCGACACGCCGTGCGTCGCCCGCAGGCCGCCGAAATTGTGCCGCTTCATCGGCCCGGCGAAGCCCTTGCCGATGGTCGTCCCGGTCACGTCGACCTTCTGGCCGACCGCGAAATGGTCGACCGTGATCTCGGCCCCGACATCGACCAGACCGTCCGCCTCGACGCGGAACTCCACCAGCTTGCGCTTCGGCTCGACCTTCGCCTTGGCGAAATGGCCGCGCATCGGCTTGGTCACGTTCTTGACCTTGACCTGGCCGACGCCGAGCTGGACGGCCGTATAGCCGTCGGTCTCGACCGTCCGCTGGGCGACGACCTGGCAGTTGTCGACCTGCAGCACGGTCACGGGAACGTGCTCGCCCTCCGCGGTGAACACCCGCGTCATGCCGAGCTTGCGTGCGATCAGTCCGGTACGCATCGCCACCGCCTCAGAGCTTGATCTCGACATCGACGCCGGCGGCGAGGTCGAGCTTCATCAGCGCGTCCACGGTCTGCGGCGTCGGGTCGACGATG
>NZ_JAYSFE010000097.1:0-18347 GCF_041913585.1 Allostella sp. | reverse complement strand
GGGGAGAAGGTGACGATCCGCGGCCTCGCCGCCTCCCTCGGCATGAGCTGGACGCCGATCCGCGAGGCGGTGCGGCGGCTCGCGGCCGAGGGCGCGCTCGAAGTCTCGCCCAACCGCTGGATCCGCGTTCCCGACCTGTCGGCCGAGGAACTGCGCGAGTTGAAGACGATCCGCCTGATGCTGGAGGGCTTCGCCGCCGAGCGCGCGGCCGAGCGCTGGACGCCGGACCTGATGGCGGCGCAATGGCGGCTGGAGGAGGACATCGTCGCCTGGCGCGGCCGCGGCGACGTCAAGGGCATGATCACCCGCATCAACCGCTGGCACTTCGCGATCTATGCCGCGGCCGGGATGCCCCACCTCATGCGCCTGATCGAGGGGCTGTGGCTGCGCTCGGCGCCGAACACCCATGCGCTCTTCCCCGCGTTCGCCTCCAAGGACCGCGGACGCCACCGCCAGGTGACCCTGGCAGCGCTCGCCGCCGGCGATGCCGCCGCCGCGCGCCGGTCGATGGAACGCGACATCGCCGGCGCCTTCGACTACCTGGCCGAACGCGCCGAGGCCAATCAGCGCGAGAGCGCGAAGCCGCGGTAATTGTCGGCGGCGACCTCCTCGCACTTCGCGCGATAGGCGCCGACGCCGCCGACATAGGGCATGAAGACCCGCGGCTTGCCCGGGATGTTGGCGCCCATGTACCAGGAGTCGGCGCGCGGATAGAGCGTCGCGTCGGCGACCGCGTTGACATGGGCGACCCAGGCGTCGCTCGCCGCCGGCTCCGGCTCGATGCGCGCGAGTTGGCGGCCGCGCAGGTGGACGAGGCAGTCGGCGATCCAGTCGGTGTGCTGCTCGATCGAGTGGATCATCTGGCTCTTCACCCCGGGGCTGCCCGGCCCGGTGATGACGAAGAAGTTGGGAAAGCCCGGTATCGTCAGGCCGAGATAGGTGCGGGGCCCCGCCTTCCACACCTCCGACAGCGCCGGCCCGCCGGCGACGCGGATGTCGATCTCGCGCAAGGCGCCGGTCATGGCGTCGAAGCCGGTGGCGAAGGCCATGGCGTCCAGCTCGTACTCGGCGGCGGCCGTGCGGATGCCGGTCTCGGTGATCTCCCGGATGGGTGCGGAGCGGACGTCGACGAGGGTGACGTTGTCGCGGTTGTAGGTCTCGTAGTAGCCGGTATCGAGGCAGAGCCGCTTGCTGCCGATCGGGTGGTCCTTGGGCGCCAGCAGCTCGGCCACCGCGGGATCGCGGACGATGGAGCGGATCTTCCGGCGCACGAACTCGGCCGCCGTCTCGTTCGCCGCCTCGTCGAGGAGGAAGTCCTTGAAGGAGGTGAGGAAGCCGATGGTGCCGCCCTGCTGCCACAGTTCCTCGTAGCGCCGCTCCCGCTCCTCGGCCGGAATCGCCAGCGCCGACCGGGTGGGGGCGAGGAAGCCCGAGACGCCGACCGGCGTGCGCTTGGCCTCCTCCCGGCGCCGGCGGTACTCCGCCTTGAAGGCGCGCTCGAACTCGGGATCCATCGGCTGGTTGCGCGCCGGCAGGCTGAAATTGGCGGTGCGCTGGAAGACGTGCAGGTGCCGGGCCTGCTGCGCGATCAGCGGGATCATCTGGATCGCGGTCGAGCCGGTGCCGACGACGCCGACGCGCAGGCCGGTGAAGTCGACGCCCTCTGCCGGCCACAGGCCCGAATGGTACCAGCGGCCGCGGAAGCGTTCGAGGCCCGGGAAGTCGGGAACGCGCGGGGTCGACAGGTTGCCGGTCGCCATGATGCAGAAGCGCGCCGTCACCGCCTCTCCGTCCGCCGTCGTCAGCGTCCAGCGGTTGGCGTCGCGGTCGTAGACGGCGGTCGCGATGCGCGCATCGAGCCGCACGTCCCGGCGCAGGTCGAAGCGATCGGCGACATGCTCGATGTAGCGCAGGATGTCGGGCTGGGCGCCGTAGCGCTCCGGCCATTTCCATTCCTGCTGGAGGGCGTCGTCGAAGGCGTAGGAGTATTCGAGGCTCTCGATGTCGCAGCGGGCGCCGGGATAGCGGTTCCAGAACCAGGTGCCGCCGATGCCGCCGCCGGCCTCGTAGACCCGGGCCGTCATGCCGATCGCGCGCATGCGATGGAGCGCGTAGAGCCCGCCCAGCCCGGCCCCCACGATGACGACGTCGAGTTCGGGCTCCCGATCGCTTCCGGCCTCGCTCATCCTTCCCTCCGTTGACGCTTCCGCGGTGGCGCAGCTTGGCACGATCGGCCACCAGGGCGCAGCCCCGCATCCGGTCCGGATCGGCGCCCCGGCTAGCCCCTCGACGGCGGCCGCAGCGTCGTGTTCGATCGTGCCATGCGACTCCCCGGGCCGACGGCCCGGCCAGGAACGGGAAGGACCGATGACGCTGCATCCCCAGATCGAAGAGGCCCTGCAGAAGCTGGCCGCCGCCAACCTGCCGCCGATCCACACGCTGTCGCCGGCGGAGGCCCGCGCCCAGATGATCGCGGTCGTCCGCGCCCGCGGCAGCGTGCCGGAACCGATCCGGCGGGCCGAGGACCGGACCGTTCCCGGACCGGCGGGGCCGATCCCGGTCCGCCTCTACTGGCCGGAAGCGGACGGGCCGCTGCCCGTGCTCGTCTATTATCACGGCGGCGGCCACGTCATCGGCGACCTCGACACCCACGACGTCATCTGCCGCAACCTCGCGGCCGGCGCGGGCGCGCTCGTCATGGCGGTCGACTACCGCATGGGGCCGGAGCATCGCTTCCCGGCGGCGGTCGAGGATTGCTGGGCCGCCCTGCGCTGGATCGCGGCGGAAGCGCCGGCGCTCGGCGCCGACCCCGCGCGGATCGCCGTCGCCGGCGACAGTGCCGGCGGCAACCTCGCCGCCGTTATGGCGCTGATGGCGCGCGACGCCGACGGGCTCGACCTGCGGATGCAGGTGCTGATCTATCCCGTCGCCGACTACGGGCTGGTCGGCGAGAGCTTCGAGCGCTTCGACCAGGGCTTCGGGCCGCTGACCCGGGCGGCGATGGAATGGTTCCGCGGCCACTACCTGCGCGCCCCGGCCGACGCGGCGGACTGGCGGGCCTCGCCGATCCGGGCGCCGTCGCTGGCGGGTCTGGCGCCGGCCATGGTGGTGGTCGCCGGCTGCGACGTGCTCCACGACGACAGCGTGCGCTACGCCGAGGCGTTGCGCACGGCCGGCGTCCCGGTCGACTGGCGGCTCTATCCCGGCATGATCCACGGCTTCTTCGGCATGACGCCGATGATCGACGACGCGGTCGCGGCGCAGCGGGTGGTCACGGCGGAGCTGCGCCGCGCCTTCGGCTGAGCGACTGGGACTAGGGCGTGCGGCGCAGCAGCAGCGCGCTGCCGGCGCTCTCCGGCGCGATCGCGAGTTCGCTGTCGCGCAGGCGATAGCGCGCCGCCGCGGCGAGGTCGGCGAGGAAGCGGTCGCCCTGGGAAGGGGCGAGGCAGGCCATGCGCGTCGTCGCGATCGCCCCGAACGCGATCCGGCCCGGCGCCGGAGAGCTCCAGGCGCCGCTGCCGCGGTTGCAGTCCGCGCGGATGGCGGCGCGGCCGTCGGTGCCGAAGGCGATCGTCAGGCGTGCCGGGTCGGCGACGGTGCTGCCGTCCGACAGCCGGGTCGCCTGCCATTGGGTCCCGGCGAGGCCGGGCGGAGGCGCCGGTTCGTCGGTCGCGCAGGCGCCGAGGCCGAACGCCAGGACGATGGCGGCGCCAGAGCGAAGTGCCATGGTCGTTCCTCCCGAGTTCTCCGCGATCGCTTGACAAACGCCGGTGCGCGGGCATTTCATCCGTCGCGATGTCGATCCGCGTCTCCTTCGCCGGACTTTGGTGGCCCGCCTCCTAGGCGGTCCCCGACGCGCGATCACGGATCATTCGAGGGGCTGCCGGCCATGGTGCAGGCGGCCCCGTTTCATGTCTGCACCCTGGCCTCTTCCGGAGGAGTGCAGGCATGCAGTGGAATCTGTCCGACCGCGACGCCGAGATCCGCTACCGTACGCGGGGCGGGCTCGAGGTCGTGCGCCGAACCCGGCCGATCGAGCCCGAGGCGGCGCTGGCCGCACTGACGGCCGCCATCGACCGGCGGCGCGGCGCCTTGTTCTCGTCCGGGATCGACTATCCCGGGCGCTACAGCCGGTACGATTTCGGTTTCGTCGATCCGCCCTTGGTGCTGGAGACCGTCGGGCGCACGGTGCGGCTGGCCGCGCTCACCGAGCGTGGCCGGCCGCTCCTCGACTTCGCCGCCGCGGCGCTGGGATCGGCGCCCGTGCGCATCCTCGCGCGCACGCCGGACCGGCTGGCGGCCGAGGTCACGGGCGACGGCGCCGTCGCCTTCGAGGAGGAGCGGACGCGACGGCCCTCCGTCTTCGGCGTGCTGCGGGCGCTGGTCGACGCCTTCGGCGCGGCGGAGGACGGCCATCTCGGCCTCTACGGCGCCTTCGGCTACGACCTCGTGTTCCAGCTCGAGGACCTGGAGCGGCGCCGGCCGCGCGAGGCCGACCAGCGCGACCTCGTCCTCTACCTGCCGGACCGGCTGGTGATGGTCGACCGCCGGACCGAGCGCGCCGCCGAGATCGCCTACGACTTCGCCCACTCCGGGCGCGGCACGGCGGGCATTGCGCGCGCGGCGGTCGCCGCACCCTACCGGATCGAGCCGCAGCAGCCGTCCGCCGACCACGAGCCCGGGGCCTACCCGGCGCTGGTCGAGACGGCGCGCGAGCATTTCGCCCGCGGCGACCTCTTCGAGGCAGTGCCGGGCCAGCTCTTCCGGGAACCCTGCGAGCAGACGCCGGCCGAGGTCTTCCGCACCCTCTGCCGCAGCAACCCCGCGCCCTATGCCGCCCTCATCAACCTCGGCGAGGGCGAGTTCCTGGTCTCCGCCTCGCCCGAGATGTTCGTGCGCTCGGACGGACGGCGGGTCGAGACCTGCCCGATCTCGGGCACCATCGCCCGCGGCCCGGACCCGATCGGCGACGCCGAGCAGATCCGCCGCCTGCTCAACTCGGCCAAGGACGAGTACGAGCTCAACATGTGCACCGACGTCGACCGCAACGACAAGGCGCGGGTCTGCGTGCCGGGGTCGGTCAAGGTGCTGGGGCGGCGGCAGATCGAGCTCTATTCGCGCCTCATCCACACGGTCGACCATGTCGAGGGCGAGTTGCGGCCGGGCTACGACGCGCTCGATGCCTTCCTCAGCCACGCCTGGGCGGTGACGGTGACGGGGGCCCCCAAGCTGTGGGCGATGCAGTTCTGCGAGGACCACGAGCGCACGCCCCGGCGCTGGTATGGCGGCGCCATCGGCTGCGCCACCTTCGACGGCGGCATGAACACGGGCCTCACCATCCGCACCATCCGCATGAAGGACGGGCTGGCGGAGATCCGGGTCGGGGCCACCCTCCTGTGGGACAGCGATCCCGAGGCGGAGGATGCCGAGTGCCGCATCAAGGCAGCCGCACTCTTCCAGGCGATCCGCCGGCCGGCCGCGACGCCGGCCGCGATGCCGGTGGTGCCGCAGACGGGCGCCGGCAAGCGCCTTCTCCTCGTCGATCACGACGACAGCTTCGTCCACACGCTCGCGGACTTCTTCCGCCAGACCGGCGCCGAGGTGGCGGTCGTGCGCCACGGCCGCGCGCTGGCGGCGCTGGAGGAGGGGGCGCCCGACCTTCTGGTCCTCTCGCCGGGACCGGGGCGGCCGGCCGACTTCGCCATCGACCGGACCATCGAGCGGGCGCTGGCGGCGGGGGTGCCGATCTTCGGCGTCTGCCTGGGGCTGCAGGCGCTGGGCGAGCATTTCGGCGGCCGTCTGGCGCAGCTCGCGACGCCGGCCCACGGGCGGCCGAGCCGCATCCGGCTCGACGGCGGGCGGCTCTTCGACGGCCTGCCGGAGGAGGTGACGGTCGGCCGCTACCACTCGCTCTATGTCGACCCGGCGCGGGTGCCGGAGGGGTTCCGGGTGACCGCCGTCGCCGCTGACGGGGTGCCGATGGCGCTGGAGCACGAGCACCTGCCGGTCGCCGGGGTGCAGTTCCACCCGGAATCGATCATGTCGCTCGGCGAGCGGGCCGGCCACCGCATCGTCGCCAACGCGGTCTCGCTCGCACGGTGACCGGTCAGCGCCCCGGCAGGACGAGGATCTCGGTCTGCCGGGGCAGCGCCGTCCGCGACAGCAGCGCGGCCGGCTGATCCTGGAAGCGGGCAGGGTAGCGCGGGGCCGCCTTCGCCAGGAACCGCTCCAGCACGTCGGCGACGATGTAGTGCATCGGGACGACGAGCCGCGGCCGGATCTGGCCGATCACCGTCAGCACGTCCTCCTGGCTCATCGTCCAGGAGCCGTCGACCGGCACCAGCAGTACGTCGATCGGGCCCAGTTCGCGCAGATGGGTCTCGGTCAGCGTGTGGTGGATGTGGCTGAGATGGGCGATGCAGAGGTCGGCGGCGGCGAAGACGAAGATCGAATTGCCGTTCTGCCGGGTCCCTTCGCCGCCCCACTGGCGGACGTTGGTCGGTACGTTGAAGACCCGCAGGTCGCGCCAGGTGACGTCGTGGACCGCCATGCCGCCGCCCGGGTCCCAGCCGCGCAGGACGTGGCGGACGCCGGGCGGGATGTCGTCGGTGAAGTGCGTCGAGTGGGCGTTGTTCATGGTGACGATGTCGGGCACGAGACCCGGCGGCCGGTTGTAGCCGTTGTAGTCGGTGACCGCGGTCGCGCCGCCCGGCGTCTCGATCAGGAAGCTGGCATGGCCGATGAAGGTCAGCCGCACCCGGTCGGGCTCGACCGCGGCGGTTTCGAGTGCCGCGAGCTGCCGCGCCGCCGGCAGCCCGGCGACGACCCCGCAACTCGCGAATGCCGGCACCGGCCCGGCGACGATCGCCGTTGCCAGCCAGAGAAGCCGCTGGACCCACATGCGCATCCGCATCGTCCGCCTCCGCTCCGTCGTCCGTTCCAATCGCGGGCGGTTCCATGCGACTTTCGGGCCGCGACCGCGCTAGAACGGCGCGCCATCCTATTCCTGAAGCGCCCGGGAGAGCACCCCATGACGACGATTGCCGAGTACGAGCCGCCGGCCGGCGGCGAATGGGCCCGCGTGGCGCCCGGCGATGCCGGCTTCAACCCGGCCGGCCTCGCCGACGCGGTCGCCTTCGCCACGGCGAACGAGAGCCCCTGGGAGCGCGACCTCGCGGTGCAGATCGGCAAGGGCCATTTCGAGCCGCCGCCGTGGAACGAGATCATCGGGCCGACCAAGCCGCGCGGCGGTCCCTCGGGTCTCGTGCTGCGCGGCGGCCGCATCGTCGCCGCCTGGGGCGATCCGGCCCGCGTCGACATGACCTTCAGCGCCAGCAAGAGCTACCTCTCGCTCTGCGCCGGTCTCGCCTTCGATTCCGGCCTGCTGCCCGACCCGACCCGGCCGGTGCGCGAACTGGTCGACGACGGCGGCTTCGACCCGCCGCACAATTCGGCCGTCACCTGGCAGCACCTTCTCCAGCTCACCAGCGAATGGGAGGGGGAGATGTGGGGCAAGCCCGACATCGTCGACCGCAACCGCGACCTCGCCAGCGAGGGCCAGAACACGAAGAAGGGCGAGGCGCGGCCGCTGCAGGCGCCCGGAACGCACTGGGAATACAACGACGTCCGCGTGAACCGCCTGGCGCTCGCCCTGCTCCGCCTGTGGCGGCGCGGCCTGCCGGACCTGATCCGCGAGCGGATCATGAACCCGATCGGCGCCTCGGACGGCTGGGAGTGGCACGGCTACCGCAATTCCTGGATCGAGATCGACGGCCGGCAGATCCAGTCGGTCTCGGGCGGCGGGCACTGGGGCGGCGGGCTCTTCATCGACAGCTTCGACCATGCCCGGGTCGGCCTGCTGATGCAGCGCGGCGGCCGCTGGGGCGGCCGGCAGCTCGTCTCGTCGGAATGGATCCGGCGGTCGCTGACGCCCTGCGACCTCAAGCCGACCTACGGCTACATGTGGTGGCTGAACACCGACCGCGGCATGTATCCGAGCGCGCCCTCGACCGGGTTCGCCGCGGTCGGCGCCGGCAGCAACATCGTCTGGGTCGACCCGGCGTCGGACCTCGTGCTGGTCGCCCGCTGGATCGCCAAGGACGCCGTCGACGGCCTGATCGGCCGCGTCCACGCCGCGCTGCGGGGCTGACATGGCCGGCGTCGGCGGTTTCCGCCTCGCGCGGATCGAGGCGGCGGCCTATCGCGTGCCGGCGGACCCGCCGGTGCGCACCGCCTTCGGCACCATGCACGACCGGCCGGGCGTCGTCGTCCGGGTCGAGGACGAGGCCGGCAACCATGGCTGGGGGGAGGTCTTCTGCAACTGGCCGCCACCCGGCGCCGAGCATCGGGCGCGGCTCGTCAGCGACGTGCTGGCGCCGCTCGCCCGCGACCGCGACTTCGACCACCCGGCCGCGGTCGGCCAGTGGCTGGAGCAGCGGACGCGGGTGCTGGTGCTGCAATGCGACGAGCCGGGCCCCTTCGCCCAGGCGATCGCCGGCATCGACGGCGCCTGCTGGGACCTGGCGGCACGCAAGGCCCGGCTGCCGCTGGCCGACGCGCTCGGCGGCGCGGTGCGGGCGGTGCCGGCCTATGCGAGCGGCATCAATCCCGATCGGCCGGAGCGGATGGCCGCCGCCAAGCGGGCCGAGGGGTATGGCGGCTTCAAGCTCAAGGTCGGCTTCGGCCGCGACCGCGATCTCGCCAACCTCGCGACGATGCGGGTCGAACTCGGACCGGCGGCCCGCCTGATGGCGGACGCCAACCAGGCCTGGAGCGTGGCGGATACGGCCGCGATGCTGCCCGAACTCGCCGCCTTCGGCCTGCACTGGCTGGAGGAGCCGGTGATGGCCGACACCGGCCTCGACGACTGGCGGCGGCTCGCGGAGGCGGCGCCGATGCGCCTCGCCGCCGGCGAGAACATGCGCTCGCGGGCCGAGTTCGCGGCGGCGATCGCCAGCGGCGCCTTCGGCGTCGTCCAGCCGGACGCGATCAAGTGGGGCGGCGTCACCGGCTGCGCCGCGGTCGGGCGGGAGATCGTCGCGGCGGGGCTCGACTATTGCCCGCACTTCCTCTCGGGCGGCATCGGCCTGATGGCCTCGGCGCACATCCTGGCTGCCGTCGGCGGGCCGGGAATGCTGGAGGTCGACGCCAACGAGAACCCGCTGCGGACCTTGCTGGCGCAGCCGTTCCCGGCACTGGCCGACGGCGCCTTCGTGCTGACGGACGCGCCCGGCATCGGCGTCGAGCCCGACCTTCCGGCCCTGGAACGGTCGCGCCGGCCCCTGTGACGAGCGGTCGCGGAGCTTGATCGCTCCGGCGGACGTTCCCACCTGTCTGGGCCCTTTGCCCCGCCCCGTCCGGAGGGAAGTCGTCGACGATGGATCATGAAGAGCTCATCGGCCAGGAGGTCGAGACCGTGGCCGTGTTCCCCAGCCGCTGGCGCATCGCCGACGTCTACGAGGGCGCCGACGGCATCCTCTATGCGCGGCTGCGCCGCCGCGGCGAGGAGGCGTCGATCAAGACGCTCGCCCTGCGCACGGTCATGGATCGGCGCCGCTACAACTGGGCGGGACGCAAGCCGCGCTGATCGCCGCATCCCGGGCGGTCGGGCATTCCCACCGGCCGGGCCGCTCTGGTAGCCTTCCCACCCGTCGCCATCCCCCGACGGGAACCCCCAATGTCCAGCCTGTCCAACCAGCGCGTCGCCTATTTCAACGGCAGCATCGTCCCCGAATCCGAGGTCCGGGTCTCCTTCCGCGACCGGGGGTTCAAGTACGGCGATGCCGTGTTCGACATGACGCGCACCTTCGGCCACCGCGTCTTCAAGCTGAAGGAGCACATCGACCGCTTCTACAACTCGCTGCGCTACGTCCGCATCGATCCGGGCATGGGCCCGGCCGAGATGGTCCGCCTCTCCGAGGAGGTGCTGGAGCGCAACATGCACCTGCTCGGTTCCGACGACGACTACTGGCTGGGCCAGCGCGTCTCGCGCGGGGTCGACGCCGCGCCCGGCGAGACGCGCGAGCGCGAGGGGGCGACCGTCATCATCGAATGCACGCCCCTGCCGCTGAAGAGCCGGGCGCGGCACTACCGCGACGGCATCGACGTGGTCGTGCCGCCGACCCGCCGCACGCCGCCGGAATCGCTCAGCCCGCGCGCCAAGACCCACAACTACCTCAACATGATCGTGGGCGAGATGGAGGCGAAAGCCGAGGACCCGAACGTCTGGGCGGTGCTGCTCGACACCTCGGGCAACCTCGCCGAGGGCATCGGCAGCAACATCTTCGTCGTCAAGGACGGAGTGATCCGCACCCCACGCGCGAAGTTCGTGCTCCCGGGCATCAGCCGGCAGACGGCGATCGACCTTGCCCGCGCCGAGGGCTTCGTCATGGAGGAGGCCGACATCGACCTCTTCGACACCTACATCGCCGACGAGGTGTTCCTCACCTCGACCAGCCTCTGCATCTGCCCGGTGCGCTCGGTCAACGGTGCCGTGGTCGCCGACGGCAAGGTGCCGGGCCCGGTGACCAAGCGCCTGCTCGACGCCTATTGCCGCTTCGTCGATTTCGACTTCGTCGGCCAGTACCTGCGTCGCCTGCCGACCTGATCCCGCGGGTTCGCCCGGGGACCGGTAGCCGGTCCCCGGGCTGGCCGAAGGCGGCGGCCGCGCGCCCTACTGCGAGGTATCGTCGGCGAGGCCGCGCCAAGCGAGACCGGCGATGATGGCGCCCGCGATCGGGGCGATCCAGAAGAGCCAGAGTTGCTGCAGGGCCAGCCCGCCCACCAGCAGCGCCGGACCCGTGCTGCGCGCCGGATTGACCGAGGTGTTGGTCACCGGGATGCTGATGAGGTGGATGAGGGTGAGCGCGAGGCCGATGGCGATCGGCGCGAAGCCGGCCGGGGCGCGGCGGTCGGTCGAGCCGAGGATGATGATGAGGAACCCGAAGGTCAGCACGACCTCCGCGATCAGCCCCGCCGCCATCGTGTAGCCGCCGGGCGAAAGGCTCTCGAAGCCGTTGACGGCGAGCCCGTTCGGGGCGAGCGCGAAGCCCGCCTTGCCGCTGGCGATCTGCAGGATGACGACGGCGGCGACGATCGCGCCGGCGACCTGCGCGGCGACGTAGGGCACGACGTCCCGGGCCGGGAAGCGCCCGCTCGCCCACAGGCCGAAGGTGACGGCCGGATTGAAGTGGCCGCCGGAGATGTGGCCGACCGCATAGGCGGCCGTCAGCACGGTCAGGCCGAACGCGAGGCTGACGCCGGCGAAGGCGATCCCGACATCCGGAATGCCGGCGGCGAGCACGGCGCTGCCGCAGCCTCCGAGGACGAGCCAGAACGTTCCGAAAACTTCCGCGGACAGCCGCCGTGATAGTGACGCCATGTCAGACCTCCCCAAGTCTTCGGGCCATTCTCGGCCGCACGGGACTATGGTTCCTTCGCGTTCTCCGGCTTATTTCCGACAAGGCGGCGCCCCTGGCCATCCGCCGCATATCTCGGTGATCTTGCGGCCACCTTAATGGATGCTTGGAGAATCGCCTAGCGGCGGCGCCGATCGCGCCCGGCCTCGGCCAGGCCGGTTCCCGCCGGCCGCCCGACGATCTCGCGCAGGAGCTTCTTCAGGATCGCTTCCGGGAAACGCTCGAACGAGTCCGTGGCGAGCGCGAAGGCGCCGGGGCCGCCGATCACGTTGTCCTCGTAGTAGATGTGGAGTGCCGGCACCTCGGTCGTGATGGCGAGGCCGTTGATCGCGATCCCGGCGGCGACGGCGGCGTCGCGCGCCACCGCCGGCGGGCGGCCCATGTTGTTGAGCCCGTCGCCCGAAATGTCGATCACCCGCCGGGTCGCGCGGTGGCCGCCGGCCAGGAGGCGGGCGGAAAAGTCGATGGCGCCGCTGATCGAGGTGCTGCCGGCGGGGACCGCGCGCGGCGCCTGCCGGATCGCCTCGGCCAACGCATCCGCCTGGGCGGTATCGCCGACCAGCGTCCACGGCACGACCTGCCGCTGGTCGTGCAGGTTGGACCATTGCACCAGCGTGACGGCGATCCGCCGGTGGAGGCCGGTCGTCGCCGCCTGCACCACCCGCGGGTTGCGGAAGGCGTCGGCGTAGCCCGCCATCTGCAGGCGGAACTCGCGCTCGTCGACGCTGCTGGAGCCGTCGACCGCCAGTACCAGCGCCAGGTCGACCGTGACCGTCCGGTCGTCCTGGGCGGCCGCCGGGGCGACCGCGGCCAGCGCCGCCAGCATCCATGCCGTCCGCCAACGCGACTTCATCGGGGGAGCATGACGGCTCGGCCCGTCCATCGCCAGCATCTCGACCGGAGGCCGGTCGCCGGTGTAGGGATCGGCGCCGCCGACCACCCCCGAGGATCCCGCGCGTTGCGCACGCCGACTGTCGACGAACTCGCCCAGGAGCGGATGATCCGCAACGGGCTCGCCCTCGATGTGCTGATGTGGTCCGGCTACCTGCTCCTGGCGATATGGACCGGGGCCCTGACCATCATCGCCGAGTGCCTGCAAAGCGGGATCACGCTCGGCCTGACGACCTTGTCGCTGGTCGTCCTCCGGCGGATCAACCGCGGGCGGCTCGCCGACTATGATTTCGGCTACGGCAAGCTCGAACAGGCGGTCAGCCTGCTGACCGCGCTCTCGATCATCGGCGGCGCCCTCTTCGTCGCCGGCGAGATCGCCGAGCGGGTGCGCCACCTGCCGGAGCCGGAGACGAGCGGGCTGCTCGTCGCCTTCGCGGTCGTCAGCCTCGACTTCGTCGTCGACGTCTCGGTGCTGGTCGGCATGACGCGTGCGGCCCGCGGCACCGTCTCGCCGGTGGTGGACGCCGAACGCAAGTCGCGGCTGACGCGCTGCGTCGCCTCCTCGGTCGTCGTCATGAGCGTCGGCGTCTCCGCCCTGTTCGGCGGCCGCATCGGCGTCTGGGCCGACCTCGTCGGTTCCGCCTTCCTTTCGGTCTTCATGGTCTGGCTCGCCTTCGGGATCGCCCGGCGCGTGCTGCCCGACCTGCTCGACAAGGCGCTCGGCGACGAACTCCAGCTCCACATCAACCGCGCCCTCGTCGCCCATTTCGAATGGTACGACTCCCTGGGCCGGGTCCGCTCGCGCCGCGCCGGCAGCCGTTACATCGTCGAGATCGAACTCGGCTTCGACCCGGCGCTGCCGCTGGGCGAGGTCGTTCGCCGGCTGGCGCACCTGCGCGAGGAACTGGAACGCGACCTTCCCGGGAGCCATGTCGTCCTGATCCCGACCGCCGCCTGAAGGGGGGCTTGCCCTGCCGCGCGCGGCTTGCGACGCTGCCGCCACGGGACCGGGCTACGGCACGGGAGGAGCGACGGATGGA
Organism: Allostella sp.; assembly: GCF_041913585.1. Classification (NCBI taxonomy): domain Bacteria; kingdom Pseudomonadati; phylum Pseudomonadota; class Alphaproteobacteria; order Rhodospirillales; family Allostellaceae; genus Allostella; species Allostella sp. Next base: position 4,999 of record NZ_JAYSFE010000097.1, on the reverse strand, counting down.
GGAGGGCGCGCGGCCCGCGATCCTGACCCGCTGGCGGATCGGGCTTGCCGCCCGCATCCGCGCCTATTTCCTCGCCGGCGTGCTGGTGACGGCGCCGATCGGGCTCACGATCTATCTCGCCTGGCTGGTCGTCGACTATGTCGACGACATCGTCGGCCGCCTCCTGCCGGCGCGATATAATCCCGAGACCTACCTGCCGTTCGCGGTGCCGGGGCTCGGCCTCCTGATCGCGTTCGTCCTCGTGACCCTGGTCGGCGCCCTCGCCGCCGGCTATGTCGGCACGCTGCTGCTGCGGCTGAGCGAGGCGCTGTTCCACCGCACGCCCTTCCTGCGCGGCATCTACGGCGCGACCAAGCAGCTTCTGGAGACGGTGCTCTCGCAGAAGTCGAGCGCGTTCCGCGAGGTCGTGCTGGTCGAGTTCCCGCGGCCCGACATGTGGAGCATCGCCTTCGTCACCGGCGCCCGGCTGGAGGCGGCCCAGCACACGCACTCGGGCGAGCTGATCGGCCTCTATGTCCCGACAACGCCGATCCCGACCTCGGGCTACCTCGTCTATGTGCCCGCAAGCCAGGTCGTCCGCCTCGCGATGACGGTCGAAGAAGGGCTGAAGATCGTCCTCTCCGGCGGGCTGGTGGTGCCGCCGTCGCCGGACGGGTCCTCCGGCCCGACCTGACCTAACCGGCCCGGCCTAACCGGCGCGCGCCAGCCGGATCGCCGCGTCGCGTTCGAAGAGATAGAGCAGGGTGCGCAGGGCCTCGCCGCGGGGGCCGCGCAGCTCCGGGTCGCGGTCGACGATCAGGCGGGCGTCGTCGCGGGCGGCCTGCATCAGGTCGGCATGGGCGGCGGGGTCGGCGAGGCGGAAGTCGGGCAGGCCGCTCTGCCGGGTCCCCAGCATTTCGCCGCCGCCGCGCAGGCGCAGGTCCTCCTCGGCGATGACGAAGCCGTCCTCGGTCTCGCGCAGGATGCGCAGCCGCGCCTTCGCGGTCTCCCCCAGGGGTGCGGCATAGACCAGGATGCAGGTCGACGGGTGGTCGCCGCGGCCGATGCGGCCGCGCAGCTGGTGGAGCTGGGCGAGGCCGAAGCGCTCGGCATGCTCGACCACCATCACCGTCGCCTCGGGCACGTCGACACCGACCTCGATCACCGTCGTCGCCACCAGCACGCGGCGGTCGCCGCCGGCGAAGGCCGCCATGGCGGCGTCGCGATCGGTGCCCTTCATCCGGCCGTGGACGAGCGCCACCTGCCCCGGGAAGAGCCGCTCCAGCGCCGCCGCCCGCTCGCCCGCGGCGGCGAGGTCGAGCGTCTCGCTCTCCTCGATCAGCGGGCACACCCAGTAGACCCGCGCGCCGCCCGCGATCGCCCGGCCGACCGCGCCCGTCACCTCGTCCAGCCGCTCCGCCGGTACGGTCACGGTCGTGACCGGCTGCCGCCCCGGTGGCTTGCCGTCGATGCGCGACACGTCGATGTCGCCGTAGGCGGTCATCAGGAGGGTGCGCGGGATGGGCGTCGCCGTCGTCACCAGCACGTCGACGGCGTCCCCCTTGCGGGCCAGCATCAGGCGCTGGTGGACGCCGAAGCGGTGCTGCTCGTCGATCACCGCCAACCCCAGACCCTGGAACTGGACCTCGTCCTGGAAGAGCGCATGGGTGCCGACGACGAGGCGGAGCGACCCGTCCGCCAGCCGCGCCAGCGTCGCCTCCCGGGCCTTGCCCTTGTCGCGGCCGGAGAGGAACCCGACCTCGAGGCCGGCCGCGGCGGCGAGCGGCGCGATGCGGGCATGATGCTGGCGCGCCAGCAGGTCGGTCGGGGCCATCAGGGCCGCCTGCTCGCCGGCCTCGACGGCGGCCAGCATCGCCATCAGCGCGACCACCGTCTTGCCGCTGCCGACGTCGCCCTGGAGCAGGCGCAGCATCCGCGTCGGCGTCGCCATGTCGGCCAGGATCTCGTCGACCGAGCGCGCCTGCGAGAGTGTCAGGCGGAAGGGCAGGGCGGCCAGCACCCGCTGCCGCAGCCGGCCGTCGCCGATGCGGGGCCGGCCGGTCGCGCGGCGCTGGCGCCGCCGCAGCAGGTGGAGCGCGAGCTGGCTCGCCAGCAATTCGTCGAAGGCGAGCCGCGCCCGCGGCGGAAAGCTCGGCCGGAGGTCGCCCTCGTCCTCGGGCGCATGGCAGCGGGCGATGGCGACATGCCAGTCCGGCCAGCCCTGCCGCGCCTTGTGGGCGGGGTCGAGCCATTCGGCGAGCTGCGGGGCGCGCTCGACCGCGGCGCGGATCGCCCGCCGCAGGACGGCCGGCGGCAGCCCCGCCGTCAGGCCATGCACCGGCTCGACGGTCTGGATCTGTGCCGCCTCCTCGGGCGCGCCGACCCGGTCGGGATGCGCCATCTGGAGCTCCTCGCCGAACCGTTCGACCCGGCCGCTGACGACGCGCCGGGCGCCGACCGGATAGGCGCGCTCCATCTGCTCGCGCCGGGCATGGAAGAAGACGAGGGTGATGCCGCCGGTGGCGTCCGAGCAGCGGATGCGGTAGGGGCGCCGGCCCTCGCCCGGCTGGTGCTGGTCGATGCGGACGGCGAGCGTCGCCACCCGGCCCGTCTCCGCCTCGGCGACGGCGGGGGCATAGCGTCGGTCGACGATGCCGACCGGCAGGTGCCAGAGCAGGTCGACGACGCGCGGGCCGGCCACCCGCTCCACCAGGACGCCGAGGCGCGCGCCGACGCCGGGCAGGCTGGTGACCGGGGCGAACAGCGGGAACAGGGGTTCCGGGCGCAAGCCTTCGGGCCTTCGGGTTTCGGAGTCCGGCAAATCGGGTGACAGGACGCGGTAGCGGGCCTATACCGGAGAGCCATCCCCCAGCAAGCATTCGTTCGCCCGCCATGGATGTGCGGCTCAAGAAGCTGCTCTTTCGCAGCGCCCACCGCGGCACCAAGGAAATCGACCTGATCCTGGGCGGCTTCGCGGCCGACCGGCTCGAATCCCTGACGCCCGACCAGATCGACCGCTTCGAGGCCCTGCTCGAGACCCAGGACCCGAACCTCTACGACTGGCTGGCCGGCCTGGCGCCGCCGCCGCCCGAGTACGACACGGACGTTCTCGCCATGATCCGAGCCCACCGCCGGGTGCCCGGCGCGTCATGATCCGCCGCGCCGACCTCTTCGCCCAGCCCGGACCGATCACCGTCTCGGGCGTGCCCGAGGGCTACGACGCGCTGCTGCTGGCGCGGCTGGCGGCCGAGAAGGGGCCGCCGCTCCTCCATGTCGCGCGCGACGAGCCGCGGATGATGGCGACCGTCGAGGCCATCCGCTTCCTGGCGCCGGCGCTCGAGATCCTGCCGTTTCCGGCCTGGGACTGCCTGCCCTACGACCGGTCCTCGCCGAACGTCCGCGCCGTCAGCCGCCGCATCGAGACGCTGGTCCGGCTCGGCCAGCCGGAGGAGGGCCGCCGGCTGGTCGTCACCACCGTCAATGCGCTGCTGCAGCGGGTGCCGCCGCGCCGCTTCTTCGCCGACGCCTTGCTGACGGCGGCGGTCGGCGGCGACCTGCCGGACGACCGCGTCACCGCCTTCCTCTCCCGCAACGGCTATCGCCGCGTCGGCACCGTGCGCGAGGCCGGCGAATACGCCATCCGCGGCGGCATCCTCGACCTCTTCCCGCCGGGTGCCGAACTGCCGATCCGCATCGACCGCTTCGGCGACCAGATCGAGGCGATGCGGACCTTCGACCCCCTGACCCAGCGCAGCACCGGCGACATCCCGTCGATCGCGCTGATGCCGGTCAGCGAGGTGCGTCTCGACGAGGAGACGGTCGAGCGTTTCCGCACCGGCTATCGCGAGCGCTTCGGCGCCGTCTCCGACGACGACCTGCTCTATGCCGCGATCAGCGAGGGCCGGCCCTATGCCGGCATGGAGCACTGGCTGCCGCTCTTCCACGACGGGCTGGAGACGCTGTTCGACCACCTGCCGGAGGGCACCCCGGTCACCCTCGACCACCAGGGGCAGGAGGCGGTGTCGGCGCGCTTCGGCACCATCCAGGACTATTACGAGACCCGCCGCAGCATGATGGGCGCGGCGACTGGCGGCGCGCCCTACCGGCCGCTGCCGCCGGAGATGCTCTATCCGACCGAGGATGAGTGGTTCGGGCGCCTCGCCGAACGGGCGATGGCGCAGATGACGCCGTTCCTGGCGCCCGGCACGCCCGGCCGCTCGATCGACGCCGGCGGCCGCCGCGGGCGCGAGTTCGGCGACGTCCGCGCCGCCGGCGCCAACGTCTACGAGGCCCTGCGCGACCATCTCGCGGCCGAGCGCGCGGCCGGCCGCCGCACCATCGTCGCCGCCTACAGCGCCGGGTCGCGCGAGCGGCTGCGCACCGTGCTCGCCGAGCACGGCATCGCCGGCGCCGAGCCGGTCGAGCGCTGGCAGAAGGCGATCTCGCTCGCCCCCGGCCGCACCGCGCTGGTCGTGCTGCCGATCGAATCGGGCTTCACCGACGACCAGCTTTCGGTCGTCACCGAGCAGGACGTGCTCGGCGACCGGCTGGCGCGGACGACGCGGCGGCGGCGCAACTTCGACCAGTTCGTCGCCGAGGTGTCGGCGCTGACCGTCGGCGACTACGTCGTCCATGTCGACCACGGCATCGGCCGCTACGACGGGCTGGTCGCGATCGACGTCGGCGGTGCGGCGCACGACTGCCTGCGCGTCCTCTACGACGGCGGCGACAAGCTGTTCGTCCCGGTCGAGAACATCGAGGTCCTGTCGCGCTACGGCAGCGGCGAGGGCGAGGTCGCGCTCGACCGGCTGGGCGGGGCCGGCTGGCAGGCGCGCAAGGCGCGGGTCAAGCAGCGCATCCGCGCCATCGCCGACGAACTGGTGCGGCTCGCGGCCACCCGCGAGGTGCGGGCGGGCGAGGTGATGCCGCCGCCCGAGGGCCTGTTCGACGAATTCTGCGCCCGCTTCCCCTTCCCGGAGACCGAGGACCAGCTCCGCGCCATCTCCGACGTCATCGAGGA
>NZ_JAYSFE010000096.1:0-18704 GCF_041913585.1 Allostella sp. | reverse complement strand
ATGACCGCCTGACTAGCGCCAGCCGGCGCGGTCCATGATCTTCAGCGCCTCGGCGCTGTTCTTGGCGAAGGTCTTGGCGTTGAGCCCGTCGGCCTTGAACTCGCCCCAGGCCACCAGCGTCGGATGCAGTTCGGCGCCCGCCACGACCGGGTACTCGTAGTTGCCGATGGCGAAGATCTTCTGGGCCTCGGGCGAGGCGAGATACTCCAGGAACTTCACCGCCGCCTCGCGGTTGGGGGCGTGCCGGCATACGCCAGCGCCGCTGATGTTGACGTGCGTGCCCCGGTCCTTCTGGTTCGGGAAGAACACCCCGACCTTGTCGGCGACGGCCTTGTCCTCGGGCTTCTTCGAGTTGACGAGGCGGGCGAGGTAGTAGGTGTTCGAGATCGCGACGTCGCCCTCGCCGGCGGCCGCGCCCTTGATCTGGTCGGTGTCGCCGCCGCGCGGCGGCCGCGCGAAGTTGGCGGCGAAGCCACGCGCCCAGGCCTCGGTCTTCTCCGGTCCGTTGGCGGCGAGGATCGAGCCGGTCAGGGACAGGTTGTAGATGTTGGTCGAGCTCCGCATCAGGATGCGGCCCTTCCACTTCGGATCGGCCAGGTCCTCGTATGTCGAGAGCTCGGACGGCTTCACCTTCGCCTTGTTGTAGACGATGACGCGCGCCCGCTTGGAGAAGCCGAACCACTGCCCGCCCGGATCGCGGAGCGCGGCCGGAATCTTCTCCTCGAGCACGGCCGACTTCACCGGCTGGTAGATGCCCTGGTCCTCGGCCGCCTGCAGGCGACCGGCGTCGACGGTGACGAAGACGTCGCACGGGCTGTTGACGCCCTCGGCCTTGATCCGTTCGATCAGCTTCTCGGCCGTGTCCTCGACCAGCCGGACCTTGAAGCCGGTCAGCTTGGTGAAGCCCTCGTAGAGGGCGTTGTCGGTGTCGTAGTGCCGGGCCGTGTAGAGGTTGAGGTCGGCCGCGGCCGCCCCGGTCGCCACCCCCATCACCACCGACGCCATCAGCGCCGCGAGGCTCGTCGATCGCATCGTCCCTCCGAATTCGTTGCCGTGCGCGGCCGAGACGGCAGCGCCGGATGCCTAGGAATTAATCCGGGCGGCGTGCGATTGCAAGTAACTCTCAGGTGCGGCATTCCGCCCGGGCGATGGGCCTAGACCGGATTCCGCTGGATGAGCTGGCGCGCGATGATGAGGCGCTGGAGCTCGTTGGTGCCCTCGCCGATCACCAGGAGGGGCGCGTCGCGGTACAGGCGCTCGACCGGGAACTCCTTGGAATAGCCGTAGCCGCCATGGACGCGCATCGCCTCCAGCGAGTTCTCGACCGCGGCCTCGCTGGCGAAGAGCTTGGCCATGCCGGCCTCCATGTCGCAGCGCCGACCGGCATCCCAGGCGTCGGCGGCGGCGCGCACCAGGAGCCGCGCCGCTTCGACCCGGGTCGCCATGTCGGCGAGCTTGATCTGGATCGACTGGTGCTCGCAGATCGGCTTGCCGAAGGTCTTGCGGATCTGGGAGTAGCGCACCGCCTCGTCGAGGGCGGCCTGGGCGACGCCGACGCCGCGCGCGGCGACGTTGATGCGGCCGAGCTCGAGCCCGCCGAGCGCGTGCTTCAGCCCCTCGCCCGGCACGCCGCCGACCAGGTTCTCGTTGCCGATGCGATAGTCGCTGAAGATCAGCTCGGCGCTGTCGATGCCCTTGTATCCGAGCTTCTCCAGCTTGCGGCTGGCCGAGAAGCCCTCGCCCTTCTCGCAGATGAAGAGCGACATGCCCCGGTGCCGCGGCTCCGCCTCGGGGTCGGTCTTGACCAGCACGGCGAAGGCCTGCCCGTGGATGCCGTTCGAGATCCAGGTCTTGGTGCCGTCGATCACCCAGCCGTTGCCGTCGGCGCGGGCGACCGTGCGGATCGCCTGCAGGTCGGTGCCGCAATCGGGCTCGGTGAGTGCCAGGCCGCCGCGCAGTTCGCCGGTGGCGAAGCGCGGCAGGAACCGCTCCTTCTGCTCGGGCGTGCCGAAACGCTGCACCGCCGACGCCATGATGAGGTGCGAGTTGAAGATGCCCGAAAGCGACATCCACACCTGCGACACGCGCTCGACCACCTGGGCGTAGGTCGAGGCGGAGAGGCCGAGCCCGCCAAATTCCGGCGCGATCGTGGCGCCGAAAAGCCCCAGCTCCTTCATCCGCCCGACGATCTCCTCGGGGTAGATGTCGTCGTGCTCCAGCGCATGGACGTGGGGCTTCACGTCGCGGTCGAGGAAGCGGCCGACAGAGTCGAGGATGAGACGGTCCTGCTCGGCGGCTTCGTCCTTGCCGGCGGCATCGGTGGTCATGGCGTTCCTTCCCGGGATCAGTAGTTGGCCTTGTCGGCGACGCCGTGGCCGCGCATGGCGGTCAGGATTGCGCGCCGGAACTGCATGAACTCCGTCCCGTCGGCCTTGAGCCCGCGGGTCAGCACGGTGACGACCCCCTGGCCCGGCCGCGAGCGGGAGGCGCGCTTGTCCAGCACCTCGCTCTCCGCATAGATCGTGTCGCCGTTGAAGACCGGCGCCGTCAGCTTGATGTCGGTCCAGCCGAGATTGGCGATCGCGTGCTGGCTGACGTCGGCGACGCTCATCCCGGTCACGATCGAGAGGGTGAGCGCGCTGTTCACCAGCGGCCGGCCGAACTCGCTCTTCGCCGCATAGGCCTGGTCGAAATGCAGCGGGTGGGTGTTCATGGTCAGCAGCGTGAACCAGGCATTGTCGGTCTCGGTGATCGTCCGGCCCGGACGATGCTCGTAGACGTCGCCGATCGTGAAATCCTCGAAATAGCGGCCGGGCGACGCCCGGAACCGTTGCGGCGCGATCTCGCGGCTGCCGACCATTCTTCCTTCCTCCCGTGGTTCGCGCCATCATACCGGGGTTCGGTCCCGAACGCCCATCCGACGGAGCTTCTCCACGACCATGGCCGACCTCAAGATCTACGGCATCGCCCGTTCGCGCGCCTTCCGCGTCCTCTGGGCGGCGAAGGAGCTTGGCCTCCCTTACGACCATGTCCAGATCGGCTTCGACGGCAGCAACAAGACGCCGGAATACCTGGCGGTGAACCCGCTCGGCACCGTGCCGACCATCGCGGACGGTGCCTTCCGGCTCTCGGAATCGCTGGCGATCAACCTCTACCTCGCCAAGCGCGCCGGCTCGCCGCTCTATCCCGCCGCGCTCGAGGACGAGGCGCGGACCTGGCAATGGACGCTCTTCGCCGCCACCGAGCTCGATTTCCCGATCCTCGACTGGGCCCGGCACACGATGGTCCTGCCGCCCGAGAAGCGCGACCCCGCGGTCGCCGCCAAGGCCTTGTCGACACTGGCGCCGAAGCTGGCCCTGATTGACGGGGCGGTGCGCGAGCGCCCCTACCTCCTGGGTGACCGCTTCACCATCGCCGACCTCAACGTCGCCTCGGTCATGTACCGCCTGCTGTGGGGCGACCTGACGCGGACGCCGGCCGCCAAGGCGTGGCTCGACCGCTGCTACGACCGACCGGCCGCCAGGGAGGCCCGGGCCTTGCGCGAATGACGGCGCCCGCCATCGACGGCGCGGCGCTCGACCGGCTGATCGCGGCCGCCCCGGACGAGCCCGGGACGGCGGCGGCGATCGTCGACGCCGCCGGCACCCTGTGGTCCGGCGTCGCTGGTCTCGCCAGCCTCGCCCAGGGTGCGCCGGTCACGGCTGAGACGCGGTTCCATCTCGTCTCCCTCAGCAAGCCCTTCACCGCCGCGACCATGGTCCGGGCGGCGGCCGACGGCCGCCTGTCGCTCGACGACGACATCCGCCGCCACCTGCCCGAGATGCCGGCGCCCGACCACGGGCGGCCGGTCACGGTGCGCCACCTCCTGTCGATGACGAGCGGCCTCGACGACGTCCTCGAGATCGACCGGCTGCGCGGCGTCTGGCACCCCTCGCCCGGCCGCGCCGCCGACCTGCTGGCCCGGGCGCTCGCCCGGGCGCGGACGAGCGCGCCACCCGGCCGCCGCTACATGTACGGCAACGTCAATTTCGTGCTGGCCGACGAGATCCTGCGCCGGCTCGGCCACGCGTCGGCCGACGCCGCGCGCCGGGCCGCGCTCTACGATCCGCTCGGGCTCGAGCGTACGACCGACCGCCACGACGACGGCATCCCGCTTCCGGGCATGGCGGAGCCGTACGTCCGGGCGGGTGGAAACTGGCGCCGGGCGACCGACATCCTCGGCATCTGCGGCGACCCGGTGGTGTCGACGCTGGCCGACATGGCGCGCTGGGCCTCGGCCCTGCTCGCCGGCCGGGTCTCGGCGCTGGCCACCATGGCCGAGCCGGCCCGACTTGCCGACGGCCGGCGGCTGCGCTACGGCCTCGGCCTCTTCCTGCGGCAATGGCGCGGCCGTCGCGCCATCGGCCATTTCGGTACCCAGCCGGGCTGGAAGGCCGGCATGCTGCTGCTGCCGGATTCCGGATTCGGCGTCGTCTTCCTGTCGAACCGCGAGGACCGGCTGCCCGGCCAACTCGTCCCGCGGATGCTGGAGATCGTCCTGCCGACGCCCGAACCCGACCCGCCCCCGCAACCGGATCGGACGGGCGAATTCGTCGCGCCGGAGGCGGGCGAGTGGGTCCGCCTCGGTACCGGCGGCCTCCTGGAAACGGTCGGCCCGTCCTACCGGCTGCTCGCCGCGGGCATGCGCTTCCGGGCCGCCGTCGATCTCGGCGCCATGATGCATGCCGATGGCGCCTTCGCCGCGGACGGCGCGCTCGACCTGGACCTCGGCGGCGAACGCCTGCACCTCGTGCCGGCAACCGCTCCGGCCTTCGACCCCGGCGACTATGCGGGCGCCTATGACGGCGTCGACATCCCCAGCCGCCACGTCGTCCGCATCGCCGACGGCGGCCTCGCGATCGACTACGGCCCAGGCGGGGACCGCGGCCGCGCCTTCGCCATGCGCCCGGTCGGCCCCGACCTCTTCCTCGTCGAGCCCTCCGCCCCCGGCATCGCCCACCGCCACGTCTTCCGCTTCCGTCGCGACGCGAAGGGCCGCGTCGCCGGCGCGGAAGTCACGCTGGAACGGCTGAAGCGCGTGGCCCTGCGGCGGGCGTGACGGTCCGGCTGTGGCGATGACCGGCGAGAATGGCGGGCTGACCCTCGCCTTCCTGCTGATCGCCGTGCTCTACGCCACCATCGGCCAAGCCGGCGCCTCCGGCTACCTCGCCGTCATGGGCGTCGTCGGGTTCGCGCCGGAGACCATGAAGACGACGGCGCTGGCCCTCAACGTGGTCGTGGCCGCGATTGCGACGTACCGGTTCTCACGCTTGCGCCTCTTGAGCTGGCGGACGTTCTATCCGTTCGGCGTGCTCGGCATCCCGTTCTCGTTCCTCGGCGGCGCCGTGCAGCTGCCGGAAGCGATCTACGACCCCGCCGTCGGAATGATCCTGCTGATCTCCGCAGCGCAGATGTTCCTCGCCGCCCGCGGAAGGCGGGATACCGTTGCCCAGCCGCCGCCGGCCCCGCCGATCCTTCCGGCGGTCGCGGCGGGTGCCGTCGTGGGATTTGTGTCGGGAACCACCGGCACGGGCGGCGGCGTCTTCCTTGCGCCGCTCATCCTCTCGATGAACTGGGTCGCGGTGCGCCAGACGGCCGCCATCACCGCCGCCTACAACCTCCTGAACTCGGCCGCCGCCCTGGCGGGCGCACACGACCACCTCGGCGCCCTCCCGGAGATGCTGCCGGCCTGGATGGCGGTCGTGGCCGTCGGCGGCTGGCTCGGCGCCTCGCTCGGCGCGCGGCTCCTGCCGGAGACGGCGATGCGCTACGTCCTGGCCTTCGTCCTCTTCGGTGCCGGCATCCGACTGCTCCTGACCTGAGCTTGGTCAGATCGCGCGAAGCTGGCGGGCAAGGTCGACAAGGTCGGTTGCCACGAAGTCGAACGCATGCTCCGCCTGCTTGTCCTTGACCTGCGCCGGCCCGTACTCGGCCGGGCGCGGGAAGAAGGCGGTCCGCAGCCCCTGTTGCGACGCCGCGACGAGATCGGAATTGTGCGCCGCCGTCATCAGCACCTCGTGCGGCTGCAGCCCGAGCAGGCCGTAGGCCATGCGGTAGACCTCGGGGTCCGGCTTGTAGTGCCGGCAGAGTTCGGCCGAAAGGATGGTGTCGAACGGCATGCCGGCCCGCTTCGCCATGTTCAGCAGCAGCGCGACGTTGCCGTTCGACAGGGTCGCCAGCGTGAAATGCGGCTTCAGCGCCAGCATGCCCGGGACCGTGTCCGGCCACGGCGTCAGCCGGTGCCAGACCCGGTTCCAGTGGTCCTTCTCGGCCTCGTCGAGGCCGATGATGCCGAACTCGGCGAGCAGCCGGTCGAGCGTCTCGCGGTGCAGGTGGTCGAGGATCGTCCACGGCCGCTCGCCGCGGCGGACGCGGTCCATCGACGGGTGGTAGGCGGCGCGCCAGGCGTCGGCGAAGGCGGCCCAGTCGGCGGCGACGCCGCGTGCCGCCCCCCAGGCCGCGCCTTCGCGGGCGATCGATCCGCGCCAGTCGACCAGCGTGCCGAACACGTCGAACACCAGTGCCTTGATGCCGTGGCCCATCGCATCCCTCCTCACGGCTGCCAGCGGCCGAGGCCGCCCTTCCAGGCGATCGCGCAGCCGAACGGCCGCGACAGTTCGGCGAAGCGCGCCACGATACGCTCTCCGGTCGCCTTGTCGGCGAGCCGCGGCGTGCCGCGGCGGGCGGCCCGCAGCGCCTGCGACAGCTCGACCGGATGGAAGTCGATGCCGACGACCTCGGTGCCCGCGAAGCGCAGGATCGGCAGCAGCGTCTCGTAGTAGGCCGCGTCGGCGAAATTGAGCGTCGCGCTCTTGGCGGCGCGGGCGGCGTAGTAGTCGGCCGGCATCGACGTGTCGCCCGGGAGGTCCAGTACCTCGTACTGCTCGGCCGGCACCGGCTCCGTCGTGTCGCGGTGGAAGACGAAATTGCCGAGACTGTAGAAGATCGGCCGGCCGGCATGGACCTCCATGCCGCGCAGCTGGTGCGGCCCGTGGCCGAGATAGGCCGTGGCGCCGGCGTCGATGCAGGCGCGCGCGAAGGTGACCAGCCAGTCCGGCGTGCGGGTCACCGGGTTGGCCGGCTCGTGGGTGTGGCCATTGACGAGGACGATGTCGGCGAAGGCGGCGGCGTTGCGGATCTCGCGCAGGACACGGTCGACGTCGCGCGGCTCCAGCCACTCGACGATCCGGGTCTCGGTGCCCTCGGCCAGCGCCAGGTTGGCCGTCTCGAAGAGGCGCGGGTTGCCCTGGGCGGACTGGGCCGCCGCCAGCACCTTGTAGGTCGCGGGGTCGAGTTCCAGGCGCCGCTTCACCTTGACGCCGTTGACGCCGGGGCGGCCGGCGACGTCGCCGCGCTGGGCGCCGGCCCGGTGGCTCGCCGGGTAGGTCGTCGTCAGGCTCAGCATCGCCACCCGCCCGACCGCAGTGTCGAGATAGACGGCGCGGCCGGCCGCCGACAGGTGGTCGCCGCAGCCGGCATGCGGCAGGCCCATCCCGTCCAGCACCCGGGCCGTCGCCTGCAGCCCCTCGATCCCCCAGTCGCAGGCATGGTTGTTGCCGCGGGCGAAGAGGTGGAAGCCCATGTGGGCGAGATCGGCCAGCGCCGCCGGAGGCGCGACGAGGTAGCTGCCCCCGCGCTCGGCACCCGGCCAGCCGCGGAAGGACGCCATGTCGAAGACGTTGGTCTCCAGGTTGACCGAGGCGACGTCGACCGAGCGGATCAGCCGGCAGAGATCGTGGAAGCCCGGCTCCTCCGGCCGGTCGAGGTGCCGCGTGCGGAGGCCGATGATGGCATCGCCGGCCGCCGTCAGGGTCCATTGCGGTCCGGCCACCGCCTTCTTCCGCATCAGTCCAGCACGCGCCATGGGGATTTCCGATTCACCGAGGGGACGGGGCGGCGATGCTACCTGCCGCTGTCGCCGGACACCATCCGCGTTGATCGCCGCATCGCCTCCATGATCGAATGCCGTCGATCGCGCCCGAAGGAGGCATGACACATGATCGCACCGACCGACGCCCTGGTGATGGAGATCGAGGCGGCCTTCAACAGCCGCGACGTCGACCGGATCCTCTCGCATTTTTGCGAGGACGGCGTGTTCTGCACGGCGCGCGGCCCGACCAAGACCGGCATCGAGCTCAAGGGGAAGGCTGCGATCGGGCAGTTCCTGCGCGAGCGCTTCTCCCACATCCCGGACATGTACTGGCACCCGCATTTCCGCTTCGTCGCGGGCGACCGGGGCGTCTCCTACTGGACCGTGACCGGCACCGACCGGCGCAGCGGCCGGGCGCTCGACCTCCACGGCTGTGACATCTTCCACTTCCGCGACGGCAAGATCGCCCACAAGGACACGTTCTGGAAGACGATCGAGCCCTGACGGCGGCGGTCAGCCTCCGCCGCGGCCGAGGAAGTCGAGAAGCAGGCGGGTGACTTCCCCCGCCTGCTCCTGCTGCACCCAGTGGCCGGCGCCCTCGACCAGATGGCAGCCGAGCATGCGGGAACAGACCTGCTCCCGCATCTCCTCGATGGCGCCCGGCTTCTGGTAGATGCCCCAGTCGCTGCGGCCGGCGACGAAGGCGGAGGGAATGTCGATGGTCTTGCCCGAGAACACTTCCAGTTCGGCGTCGAAGCGGCCGCTGGTCCGGCAGCGGTACCATTGCAGCCCACCCTGGAACCCGGTGCGCGCGTACTCGCCGGAATAGACCGCGAGTTCCGCCTCGGTCAGCCAGCCGCAGGCCGCAATCTCGGCCGGCGTCGGCATCTCGCGGGCGACCGTCGCCGCCATCCCCTCATCCCGGTCCATGATGTAGTAGGTCGGCATCTTCGCCAGTTCGGCCGCCGTCCAGCCGGCGAGGCGGAACGGGCGGTTGCCGGCCCAGTCGGCGCTCTTGAAGTGATAGTAGGCGCGCAGGAAGGCGTGCACTCCCTGCGGCGCCCGCCACATGTCCGGATCGGCCTCGCGGCCGGAATAGTACCACTGGTAGTGCTTGCGCGGCCGCGGCAGAGCCGCCAGCGCGGCGTGGATGTCGGGCCCCGCCGCCACCGGGGCCGCGCCACGGTCGGCGGTGGCGAACGGGATCGACGGGGCGCCCGCGAAGGGCGCGCTCATCAGCACCAGCGAGCGGAAATAGTCGGGCCGCGCCAGCGCCGCGAGCGCCGCGACCGAGGCGCCGAAATCGTGCCCGACGACGGCCGCGACCGATCGGTGGCCGAGCGCGAAGGTCAGCCCCAGCACGTCGCGCAGCAGGTTGAGGAAGCGGAACTGCGCCAGGTCCCCGTCATAGTCGGGGTCCCATCCCGTGGTCCGTCCGTAGCCGCGCTGGTCGGGCGCGATGACGTGGTAGCCCGCCGCCGCCAGCGGCACCATGACCTTCCGCCAGCTGTAGGCGAGTTCGGGAAAGCCGTGCAGCAGCAGGACGGCCGGCCGGCCCGGGGTCTCGTGGCCGGCCTCCAGGAGGTGCATCCGCAGGCCGTTGATTCCCGGCACGAACCGCGACCGGATGCCGGCCGGCAGCACGCCCGGGTCGAGCGGGAGGAGATCGGTCATCGGCTGCCGCCTTCGAGGCCGGCCGGAACGGTCAGCGCGCCTTGACGACGCCGCAGCCGATGCGGGCGCCGGCGCCGCCGATCGGCTGCGTCGCGTGATCGTCGGGATTGGCGTGCAGCACCAGCGCCGCGCCGTCGGCGTCGAGCAGCGCCGGCCGCCCGCCCTTGCCGCCGAGCGAGGCGAGCGTGGTGAAGAACTCGGCCATCGCCGTGCCGTCGGCGTGGACCCGGACATTGGGCAGGTCGCCCGCATCCGGCCCCTCCGGGTTGAGCAGGCCGTGCTTGCGGCCCTGCGGGTTGAGATGCGCCTTGGAGGCGACGAAGCCGTGGTCGTGGTCGTCGCAGGTGCCGACGGCGTGGATGTGGATCGCCTTGTCGCCGGGCGGCAGGCCGCGCAGGTCGACGCGGATCAGGATGCCGGTGGGCGCCTCGACCAGGGTCGCGGTGCCGAGCACCTTGCCGCCGGCGCCGACGATGTCGGCGCCCGCCCGGTCGGCGGCGGCGGCGGTCAGGGGCGCCAGGGCGAGGACGGTCGCGACCAGCAGCGGCTTCGGACGGAACATCGGTGAAATCCTCCTGGTTGTCTCGTTCACCCGGTGGCGCCGCGGTGCTCCCGGCGCCGGATCGACTCGCGATAGATGATGTATAGGCCGCTGCCGGCGATGATGCCCATGCCGACGAACGTGCCGAGGTCCGGCAACTGTCCGAAGAGCGCCCAGCCGGCGAGCGTTCCCCAGGCGAGGCCGAGATAGCTCAGGGGCGCCAGGAACGCGGGCGGGGCGTGGCTGAAGGCGTGGATGTAGGCGAGGTGGCCGACGAAGCCGAGGATGCCGATCGTCACCAGCCCGATCCAGCCCCAGAGATCGGGCGCGGCCCAGACGAACGGCACCGCCGCGAGCGAGGCGACGGTGCCGACGAGACCGGTATAGAAGATCGTCGTCATCGGGTGGTCGGTCGCCGCCAGCATCCGGGTGGTGACGTTGTAGAAGGCCATGGCGGTCGCGGTCACCAGCGGCAGCGCGACCGCCCAGTGGAGTTCCTGGAAGCCCGGCCGGACGACGACGAGCACGCCGATGAAGCCGACGATGACCGCCAGCCAGCGCCGCCATCCGACCTTCTCGGCCAGGAGCGGCACCGAGAGCGCCGTCACCAGCAGCGGGCTCGAATGGTTGAGGGTGATCGTGTCGGCGAGCGGCAGGTAGCGCAGCGCCAGCACGAAGAGCGCGCTCGCCAGGAACAGCAGGCCCGAGCGCAGGATCTGCAGGCCGGGCCGGCCGGTGCGCAGGTAGCGGAACTGCCCGCGGGCCGCGAACAGCGCCAGGATCGGCAGCATGCTGAAGAAGTACCGGCCCCAGGTCACCTGCATGACCGAATATTCGGCGACCAGGAACTTCGAGATCGTGTCGAGGGCGATGAAGAGCAGGCCGGCCAGGACCATGAAGGCGGCACCGACGAGCCGGCCGCGGCGCTCGCGGTCGCCGCTCGTGTCGTCGGGCGCGGTCACGCCGCCAGCCCCGTCAGCCCGTCCCACGCGAGCTTGACCCCGGTCAGCAGCAGCAGCCCGTGGCAGATGCGGAAGAACAGCACCGGGTCGATGCGGCGGTGCAGCCAGAAGCCGAGCCCCATGCCGACGGGCGCCAGCGGCAGCAGCACGAGGCTGGTCAGCAGGTTGCCCGGCTGGAGCTGCCCCAGCCACGCATAGGGCCCGAGCTTGACGAAATTGACCGCAGCGAAGAACACCACGGTCGTCGCGACGAAGGTCGTCTTGTCGAGCTTCTGCGGCAGCAGATAGACGGAGAGCGGCGGGCCGCCGGCATGGGCGACGAAGCTGGTGTAGCCCGACACCGCCGACCAGAACATGCCGGCCGTCCGGCCGGGCGGCGGCCGGTCGCGCCGGCGGTCGCGCGCCAGCAGGCCAGCCCAGTGGCGCAGCACGAAGGCGACGGCGATGCCGCCGATGACGAGCCGGATGCCGGCCTCCGACAGCCACCCGAAGGTCAGCGTGCCGAGCGCGATCCCAGCCATCGCGGCCGGCAGCAGGAAGGCGAGCTTCGGTCCGTCATGGGCGCTGCGGTAGCTCCACAGGCCGATCAGGTCCATGACGCAGAGCACCGGCAGCATGATGCCGGCCGCCTGGGTCGGCGAGATCGCGAGCGACATCAGCGGCACCGACAGGATGCCGGCGCCGGCCCCGAGCCCGCCCTTGGAGATGCCGGTGAAGAGCAGCGCCGGAACGGCGAGGCAGTAGAACCAGGGATCGGCGATCACGCCCGCGGGCCGCTCTTCGGAAGGATCGCTGCAGCCTACCGGCCGGCGGCACCGTTGGCCATGGCGAAGCCGCTTGTGCGGCGACTATTCCGGTCCGCGCAACAGCGGCGCCAGCCGGTCCTCGATCTCGATCTCGACGTCGAGGACGGCGGCCGCCAGCGTCTTGCCATAATTGTCGAGGCAGAGGTTGCGGGAGACGCCGCCGCCGAGTGCGTCGTGGGCGACGAAATTGAGGGCGGCGAGCCCGTCGACCGCGTACCGGTCGACCCGTCCGCGGACGACGCCGGCATAGCGGGCGGCAAAGCGCTCGGCCGTCAGTTGCGCCTTGATCGCCGGATAGAACGCCGCCTCGTAGGCGAAGACCCCGACGTTCGAGATGTTGCCCTTGTCGCCGGAGCGGGCATGGGCGATGCGGCGCAGCGGGACCAGCATCTCAACTCTCGCGGATGGTGACGGTGGGACGGACGGCGTCGCGGGCGACCAGCGCCGACCAGACGCCGATGACCTCTCGCACCCGGTCCTGGTGCGGCACGCGCTTGCCGGTCATGCCGACGCCGGAGACGGCCATGGCGTCGACCTCGCGCCCGACCTTGGCCGCCTCCTCGCGGCTGCGGGTGCGGGCGGCCACCCGGAGCGCCACCTCGTAGGGCTCCGGCCCGCAGGGCGAGGCCGGCCCGTGGATGGCGTTGACGCCGAGGAAGTCGATGCGCAGGTCGTCGGCCGCCAGCTGCACGTAGCGGAACCGCTCCTCGAGGATGCGCCGGGCGAGCCGCGCGCGGTCGAGCGCACCGGGACCGGCATAGAAGAACATGTCCTCGCCGACGAACCCCTCCTGAAGACCGATCGAGACCTTCAGCGTCGACGTCCGCACCCGCCCGCCGATCCCCTCGACCCGCACGCGGTCCGCCGCCTCCTCGACGATGCGGGTGGTGGTGAAGTCGACCACGACGTCGGGCGTGATGTAGGCGGCAGGGTCGTGGACCTCGTAGAAGAGCTGCTCCTTCACCGTGCGCGCATCGACGAGGCCGCCCGTGCCCGGCAGCTTGCCGATCACGGCCGCCCCGTCCTCCCCCACCTCGGCGATCGGGAAGGCGAGGTTCCAGGGATCGGGCACGTCCTTGTAGCCGGGGTCGGCGAAATACCCGCCGGTCACCTGGGCGCCGCATTCGAGCAGATGCCCGATCCCGGCCCCCTGCCCCAGCCGCGCCCAGTCGTCCAGCGCCCAGCCGAATTCGTGGACCATCGGCGCCAGGAACAGCGACGGGTCGGCGACGCGGCTGGTGACGACGATGCGCGCGCCGTCGGCCAGCGCCGCCAGGATCGGCTCGATGCCGAGATAGGCCTCGGCCGAGACGATGGTGCCCTGGAGTGCCGCGACCGGCTCTCCCGTCTCCAGGACCCGGTCGGCGAGGCCCGCGATCCGGTCGGTCAGCATGCCGCCATCGACGGCCGCCACCCGGACGCCGGCATGGCCGAGCCGCCGGCACCACCAGGCGATGCGGTCCGCCGCGCCGTCGGGATTGATCCAGCCCTGGTTCGAGACGATCCGGGTGCGGCCGGCGAGGCAGTGCGGCAGCACCGCCGCCATGCGGTCGTCGAGATGGGTGTCGTAGCCGGGAAAGGCGGGATCGCGCCGCCGCCGCACCTGGGCGGCCGACACCGTCGCCTCGGCCATGGTCTCGAACACCAGCCAGTCGAGGTCGCCGCGCTCGGCGTTCCAGGCCGCCGGCTCGATCCGGTCGCCCCACCAGGCGGCGCCGGCGCCGATGCGGATGCTCCTCATGGTTTCCACCCCCGATTGCCTTCTCGCGCCGTTTGACATCGGCCGGACGCTTCGCCACCCTGGCGCCAAACATACCAAGCGGTATGTGCGGGGCAACCGCACCGAGGCCGCGACGGGCATCGCCATGCCGACGATCGGAGGAGCGCCATGACACGTCTCAGGATTCTCGCGACGGCCGCGCTGTTCGCGCTGGCCGGCACCGCCGCCGCGCAGCAGCCGCCGAAGGACCCGCCGGTCATCAAGATCGGCGCCATCTTCGCCATGAGCGGCCAGGCGAGCTGGTACGGCCAGGTGATGTCGCAGGGCATGCGCCAGGCGGTCGACGAGATCAACGCCAAGGGCGGCGTCGACGGCATCAAGCTCGAAGCGGTGATCGAGGACCACAAGGGCGCCGGCGGCGCCGAGGGCGTCGCCGCGATCAACCGGCTGATGTCGATCCACGGCACCAAGATCGTGCTCACCTCCTTCACCGGACCGACGCTCGGCATCGCCCCCATCGCCGACCAGAACGACATCTTCCTCATCAACGGCGGCGGCGTCGGCGTGAAAATGGTCGGCGCCTCCAAGTACATCGTCCACAACCGCTCGCTCTCCTCCGACCTCGCGCTCGGCGCGCTGCAGGTCGCCCAGGGCATGGGCCTCAAGAAGATGGGCCAGCTCCACTGGAAGAACGACGTCGGCGACTACATCGTCGCCAGCGTCGACCCGGTGTGGAAGAAGGGCGGCGGCACCATCGTCGCCACCGAGGCGGTGCCTCAGGGCGCCACCAACATGGACACCCAGGTCGCCAAGATCCGCGCCGCCAGCCCCGACGTCATCGGCATGTGGATGTTCACGCCCGAGGTCGGGCTCGCCGTCAAGCGCATCCGCGAGTTCGGCATGAAGCAGCCGATCATCGGCGTCGAGTTCACCGCCAACGACGCCAAGGTCGCCGGCGCGACCGGCGAGGGCTTCCTCTACATCAACGATTTCTTCAAGCCGTCCGACGACCAGCCCTGGTCGAAGCAGTTCGCCGCCGACTACGAGAAGCGCTGGGGCCAGGCGCCCGAGTTCTATGCCGCCAACTACTACGAAGGCGTCTATCTCGCGACCGAACTGCTGAAGCGGTCGCGCAAGAAGGGCGGCGACTATATCGGCGGCGAGCGGCTGAAGGCCGCCCTCTACGAGAACCCCAAGGTCGACAGCGTCTATGGCGGCCAGATGACCTTCCAGCCCAACGGCGTCGCCCAGAAGCGGGTCGCGCTCTTCAAGGTGAAGGACGGCAAGGGCGAGTTCCAGGAATTCGTCCAGGTCAAATAGCTGCCCGGCCGCACTTCCGGGCGGCGGCGACGCCGCCCGGCCACGTCCCCACAGACCCGAACGGCGGCCGATGGATCTCGTCCTCCAGCTTCTCGTCAACGGCCTCATCAACGGCAGCCACTACGCGCTGCTCGGCGTCGGCTTCGGGCTGATCTTCGGACCGACGAAGATCACCCACTTCGCCTTCGGGCCGATCTTCGCCATCGGCGCCTATGGTTGCTGGGCCGCGGCGACGCTGCTCGGCCTGCCGGTGCTGCCGGCCGCCGCCTGCGGGGTGGCGGCGGCGGCGCTGGCGGGCGCCCTCTCCTACCTCTGGCTCTACCGGCCGTTCGAGCGCCGCGGCAGTTCGCACCTCGTCGTGCTGATCGCCTCGCTCGGCCTCTTCATCACGCTGGAGAACCTGATCGGCATCGTCTTCGGGACCGACACCAAGGTCATTCCCGACGTCAGCCCCGGCATCTTCCTGTGGGGACCGGTGGTCGTCACCTCGATCCAGCTCTGGCAGGTGGCGGCGCTGGCGATCGTCGCCCTGCTGCTTTTCGCCTTCCTGCGCCACGCCCGCCACGGCAAGGCCCTGATGGCGATGACCGACAATGGCGAGATGGCGCAGATCATCGGCATCGACACGGTGCGCGTGTCGCTGATCGCCTTTGCCGTCGGCTCGGCCGTCGCCGCGGTGCCGGCCGTCCTCATCCTGCTGAAGGAGGGGGCGACGCCGCACATGGGCTTCATCGCCGTCTTCATGGCCTTCGTCGCCGTCATCGTCGGCGGCATCGGCTCCTTCAAGGGGGCGATCATCGGCGGCTACGCGGTCGGCATCGTCGAGAATCTCGGCATGTGGAAACTGCCCACCGAGTGGCAGTCGACCATCGCCTTCGTCGTGCTCTTCCTCATCCTGCTGTTCCGGCCGAGCGGCCTGTTCGGCCGACGGCTGCGCTGACGGGAGGCGGTCGATGGACTACCTCCTGCACATCCTGGTGATGGTCGCGCTCTATGCGATCCTGGCCGGCTCCTTCAACCTGCTGATCGGCTTCTCCGGCCTGTTCGCGCTGTCGCACGCCGCCTTCTTCGGCGTCGGCGCCTACACGACGGCGATCCTGGCGACGAGCTGGGGGCTGCCGTTCCCCTGGCCGCTCCTGGCCGGCATCGCGCTGGCGGCGCTCGTCGGCCTCGCCATCGGCCTGCCGGCGCTCCGCGTCGGCGGCGAGTATCTCGTCATCGTCACGCTGGCGCTGCAGATCATCGCGGTCGCGGTGATGCTGAACTGGACCAGCCTGACCGGCGGCACCCAGGGCATCGGCAACGTGCCGCGCATCCATGTCGGCGGCGTTGCGCTCGACACCGCCGGCCGCTTCCTGCCGCTCGCCGTCGCCGTCGCCGCCCTGTCGCTGTGGTGCGCCTGGCGGCTCGGCGCCTCGCCCTTCGGCCGGGCACTCCGGGCGATGCGCGAGAACGAGGCGGCCGCCCAGGCGGTCGGCAAGAACGTGGTGGCGATGAAGCTCATCGTCTTCGCGGTCTCCGCCGGCATCGCGTCGGTCGCCGGCAGCCTCTACGCCCACTACATCGCCTTCGTCAGCGCCGTCTCCTTCACCATCGAGACCACGATCTACATCCTGGCGATGGTGATCCTCGGCGGCACCGGCAACCTCGCCGGCTCGGTGCTGGGCGCGGCGATCCTGGTCGTGCTGCCGGAACTGCTGAAGTTCGTCGACCTGCCGCCCGACATCGCCGACAAGCTGCGGCAGGTGATGTACGGCGTCATCCTCATCGTCATGCTGCGGCTGCGGCCGGAGGGGCTGCTGCCGGAGCATGACGAGAAGCGGGCCCGCGTCCCGGCCGGCCTCGGGGGCAGCGACCTCGGCCCGCTCGCCCCACCGATGGCGGCCGACGGCGGCGTCACCGTCGAGGGCCGCGACCTCATGAAGAGCTTCGGCGGCATCGTCGCCGTTCGCGACTTCTCGATCGACCTGAAGCGCGGCCGGATCGTCGGCCTGATCGGGCCCAACGGCGCCGGCAAGACCACCGCCTTCAACCTGCTGACCGGCTTCCTCAGGCCGAACGGCGGCAGCGTCCGCTTTCGCGGCCAGACGATCTCCGGCCGCGCGCCGCACCAGATCGTCCGCTCCGGGATGGCGCGGTCGTTCCAGGACCTCAAGCTCTTCCGCAAGATGACGGTGCTGGACAATGTCCGCGTGGCACTGCCCCGGCAACGCGGCGACCGGCTCTTCGACGTCTATTTCCGCCCCTGGATCGTCCGGGCGGAGGAGCGCGAGAATCTCGGCCGCGCCCTGGCCGTGCTGCGCTTCGTCGGGCTGGAGGCGCAGGCCGGAGAACTGGCCGAGAACCTCTCCTATGCGGAGGAGAAGCTGCTGGTCATCGCCCGGCTGCTGGCGACCGGCGCCGAGGTGCTGCTCTTCGACGAACCGCTCTCCGGCCTCGATCCCGGCACCATGGAGGAGATCTTCCCGATCATCCGGCGGCTCGCCGCCCAGGGGAAGACCATCTGCATCATCGAGCACAATCTCGACGTCATCCGCGGGCTCTGCGACTGGGCGGTGTTCCTCGACGAGGGCCACAAGATCGCCGAGGGCACGCCCGAGACGCTGATCGCCGACCCGGTGCTGGCGGAGCGCTACTTCAAATGACCGAGATCATGCTGGACGCGCGGGGCATCGCCGCGGGCTACGGCCGCAAACGGGTCGTCCACGGCGTCGACATCGCCGTCGCGAAGGGCGAGATCCTGCTGGTGCTGGGCCACAACGGCGCCGGCAAGACGACGCTGATGCGCGCCCTCTTCGGCCTGCTGCCGACGGACGAAGGCACGATCCGCTACGAGGGCCGGGACATCGCGGGGCGCGGTCCGGCCGGCAACGTCGCCGACGGCATCGCCTTCATCCCCCAGGGCCACGGCATCTTCCGCACGCTGACGGTGCGCGACAATCTCGACCTCGGCGCCTTCTCGGTCCGCGACAAGTCGGTCCTGCCCGAGCGGCTGGAGGCGATCTACGCCATGTTCCCGATCCTGAAGCAGCGCGCCGCGCAGATCGGCGGCACGCTGTCGGGTGGGCAGCAGCAGATGCTGGCGATCGGCATGGCGCTGATGCACGCGCCGCGCCTCGTCATCCTCGACGAGCCCTCGATCGGCCTCGCCCCCAACCTCGTCGACAAGGTCATGGAGGCGATCGCCCATGTGAACCGCAGCATGGGCACGACGATCCTGATGGTGGAGCAGAACGTGAAGTACAGCCTGCCCATCGCGTCCCGCGTCGCCGTCCTGAAGACCGGCCGCAAGATCTACGACGGCCCGCCCGCCCCGCTCCACGACCGGGTCGAACTGATGAAGCTGTTCTGACTTCCCGACACCATCTCCGGAACCGACGATGCCGACCAATCCGCGCTGGAAGAACCGACCCGAGGGCTCGACCTGGGGCGACTGGGGCCCCGACGACCAGCTCGGCCGCCTCAACCTGCTGACGCCCGAGCAGGTGAAGAAGGGCATGGCGGAGGTGAAGGAGGGCATTCCCTTCTGCCTGTCGCTGCCGCTCGACTACCCGGGCGAGGCCAAGCTCAATCCGCGGCGGCACCCGCCGAAGCTCCAGCCGACGGTGCGCGACGGCAAGCCCTACCTCAACTTCCCGCTCAGCCTGACCAACCGCCACCATCTCGACGTCATCAGCGACGACGCGGCGCTGATCCATCTGCAATATTCGACGCAGTGGGACAGCTTCGCCCATGTCGGCCAGCAGTTCGACGCCGACGGCGACGGCAAGCC
>NZ_JAYSFE010000095.1:0-19026 GCF_041913585.1 Allostella sp. | reverse complement strand
GCCGCGGCGCCGACAAGGTGCGGACCGCGGGCCGAACGGCGCTGCCCTTCGTCCTGCGGGTCGCCGGTCCCGACGGCAGCCAGCGCCGGTTCGAGGCGCGGGCCGTGATCGATGCGTCCGGTACCTGGGGAAGTCCCAACCCGGCCGGCGCCGACGGCTTGCCGGCGATCGGCGAGGACACCTACGCCCGCCACGTCACGACCGGCATTCCCGACGTGCTCGGCCGGGCGCGCCAGCGCCACGCGGGCCGCACGACGGCCGTCGTCGGCGGCGGCCACTCGGCCCTCAACGTGCTGATCGAACTGGCCGAGCTGCAGCGCTCCCAGCCCGCCACGCGCATCCTCTGGATCATGCGCAAGGACCGGATCGAGGCGGCCTATGGCGGCGAGGCGCTGGACGGGCTACCCGCCCGCGGCGCGCTCGGCAGCCAGGCGCGCGCCCTGGTCGAGAGCGGTGCGGTCGAGGTGCTGACCCCCTTCCGCATCGCCGAGATCCGGGCCGGCGACGGCCTGGCGCTGCGCGTCGTCGGCGACCATGGCGGACACCCGGCCTCGTTCCAGGCCGACGAGCTGGTGGTCGCGACCGGCTTCCGGCCGGACCTCGCCATGCTGCGCGAAGTCCGGCTGTCGCTCGATCCCTGGCTCGAATGCGCGGCCGGCATCGGGCCGCTCATCGACCCCAACCTGCACAGTTGCGGCACGGTCCGCCCGCACGGCGCCCGCGAACTCGCCCATGTCGAGCCGGATTTCTACATCGCCGGCATGAAGAGCTACGGCCGCGCGCCGACCTTCCTGCTGGCGACGGGCCACGAGCAGGTGCGCTCGATCGCGGCCGCGCTCGCCGGCGACGCGGAAGCGGCGGCGCGCGTCGAACTGGTGCTGCCGGAGACCGGGGTCTGCAACACGCGGCCGATCGCGGCCGGCGCCACGGCGGCGGTGTCGTCCTGCTGCGGGCCGGAACGGGTCGTCGAGGCGGCGCCCGCCGCCTGCTGCGGCCCGGCGAAGGCCGAGCCGGTCGCCGCCGCGTCCGACTGCTGCGCGCCCGCGCCGGCACCGGAGCAACCTGCCGCGGCCGGCTGCTGCGGTGCCCGGGACCGCGCGGCATGAGCGAGGCCGTGCTGCCGGCCGGCGCCGCGAAGGCGCCGGCCATGGGGCTGTTCGAGCGCTGGCTGACGCTCTGGGTGGCGCTCTGCATCGTCGTCGGCATCCTCCTCGGGCAGGCCCTGCCGGGACTGTTCCACGCGCTCGGCACGGCGACGGTCGCCGAGGTCAACCTGCCGGTGGCGATCCTCGTCTGGCTGATGATCGTGCCGATGCTCCTCAAGATCGACCTCGGCGCGCTCGGCCAGGTCGGCGCGCACTGGCGCGGCATCGCCACCACGGTCGGCGTCAACTGGCTGGTCAAGCCCTTCTCGATGGCGCTCCTCGGCTGGCTCTTCATTGGCCACCTGTTCCGGTCCTGGCTGCCGCCGGACCAGATCGAGAGCTACATGGCCGGCCTGATCCTGCTGGCGGCGGCCCCCTGCACGGCCATGGTCTTCGTCTGGTCGAACCTCGTCGACGGCGAGCCGCATTTCACGCTCGGCCAGGTCGCCCTCAACGACGTCATCATGATCTTCGCCTTCGCGCCGGTGGTGGGGCTGCTCCTCGGCCTGTCGGCGATCGTCGTGCCGTGGGACACGCTGCTGCTCTCGGTCGTGCTCTACATCGTGATCCCGGTGGTCGCAGCCCAGCTGTGGCGCCGGCGGCTCCTGGCGACGGGCGGCCGCGCCACGCTCGACCGCACGCTCGCCCGCCTCGCGCCCTGGTCGCTCACGGCGCTGCTGGCGACCCTGGTGCTGCTCTTCGGCCTCCAGGGCGAACAGATCGTGCGCCAGCCGCTGGTGATCCTGCTGCTGGCGGTGCCGATCCTGATCCAGGTCTATTTCAACGCCGGCCTCGCCTACTGGCTGAACCGGCGGCTCGGCGTCGCCTGGTGCGTCGCCGGACCGTCGGCGCTGATCGGCGCCTCCAACTTCTTCGAACTCGCGGTGGCGGCCGCGATCGCGCTCTTCGGGTTCCAGTCGGGGGCGGCCCTGGCGACGGTCGTCGGCGTCCTGATCGAGGTCCCGGTGATGCTGTCGGTGGTCGCCATCGTGCGGCGGACGCGCGGCTGGTACGAGCGGGCCTGAGCGGAACGGGCAGCGGAAAGGGCGGCGGGCGGGGTCTCAGAGGTCGCGGCGCCACAGGGCGAGGCCCGGCATCGGCTCGGGCACGAGTTCGAGGCGCCAGCCCGGCATGGCGGCGGGCATCGTCTCGCGCGGTCCGGTCTCGGCGGCCCAGACCGGGTCCTCCCAGAGCCGGACGTTGGCGACGACGAGGGTGCCGCCGGGGCGGACGGCGGATACGGCCAACGGCCACAGGCGCCGCCAGACCTCCGGGCCGTTGCCGTGCAGGTCGACCAGGACCAGGTCGAACGTCCGGCCGGCCGCGGCGAGGTAGGCGACGCCGTCGCCCAGCACCACCTCGACGCCGAGCCCGGCGAGATTGGCCGCGGCTCCGCGGTCGACGAGGTCGACCGTGGTGACCCGGCAGCCCTGGCCCGCCAGCAGGGCGGCGAGCCGGCCGCGCGAGGTGCCGACCTCGAGCGCCTTGCCGCCGGCATGGCGCGCCGCGGCCGCGACGATCGGCCGGGCGAAGACGTCGTCGAGCGACCATCCGGGATCGCCCCACTGGCCGCGGTTGACGAGCCAGCGGACCCGCGCCAGCGGCGGTGCCGCGCCGGTTTCGGCCGGCAGCATTCCGGCCTCCACCATGCGCTCGAACATGCGGTTGCGGCGGCGGAAGGCGCTGCCGAAATGGTAGCCCCAGGCCACTCCGCGGTCGCCGTCGGGGCCGAAATCGATCCGGTCCTCGCCCGCCCGGGCGAAGGGGAACTCGCAGAGCGGGATCGGGACGGCGCCCGCCCGCTGGAAGGCGACGGCGACGACGCCCTGCTCGTCGGTGTCGCGCCGCCCATCGTGCCCGGGGCGGAGCGGGCGCTCGTCCATCACCGCCTCGAACGGCCCGCGCAGCCGGAAGCCCGGCGGCAGCGAGACCAGGCCGGAATAGAGGGCGAGGTCGGGATCGACGAGGTCGAGATAGGCGCCATAGGCGCCGTGCGGCAGCCAGTGGCCGTCGCGGGCGACCCGCAGCCCGTCCCGCCCGTCGCACCAGGCCTCGAACCAGGGCGGCGCATCGACCAGGGCCTGGTCGCCGTCCAGCACCCATTCCGGGGCGTCGGGGCGGACCCGCTCGGGGAACCATTTCCACCAGTAGCCGAAGCGATCCGGGTCGCAGCCGGCCGCCCGCAGGCGCTGCGCCAGCCACGGGTTGTCGTCGGCGTCGAGCGGCCATAGCTCGACCGGCTGTTCGGCCTGGGCGAGCAGGGCGCGCGCCCGCGCGCCGGCGATGCCGTTGGTGCAGAGGCAATAGTCGACGCGGTTGCCGAAGAGCCGCGTCGCCCGGGCGATGGCCGCCCTGGTCACGGCATCGTCGAGCCCGTCGCCCTTGATCCAGCGGATCACCGGCCGCCGGCCGTGCGCGAACGGGCGGCTGCGGCGCGCCCCGTCGGTGCGCAGCATCCGCCGGGACAGCGGTTCCGCCGGAACCGGCTCGCCCGCCCGCCGCGCCCGTGCCTCCGCCGCGACGGCGGCGGGCGGGCGTTCCGGCAGCGCCCACCGGCTCGCTGCCCGGCGGGGCAGCGCCGGGTCGACCGTCACCTCCAGACGCATCACGTCCACCGCTTCCAGCGCGTCGGGCCAGGGCGCATCGCGGTGAAGCAGCGACAGTTGCAGCCACAGCCGGCCCGCCGCCGGCGCCGGCATCTCGATGCGCATCCAGAACCGTTCGCCCGGTTGCAGCGCGACCGGCGGCGGCCGGCGCTGCCCCGCGATCGGCCGCCCGGTCGCCCGGTCGATCCAGCGCAGCCCGAGGGCGGCGGGGGCGGCCCCGTTCAGGTTCCAGCGGGCCGAGCCGTCGTTTTCGATGCGGAGATGGAGGTCGACCGGCGCCCCCGGCCGCACGGCGGCGGCGTGGGCCAGCACGGCGATCCGACCGATCGGCCGGAAGGCCGGCTTCGCATGATGGCGCAACTGGTGCGCCAGCGGGTTGGTGGCGGCGGGATCGAGATCGGGGTGGAGGGCGAGATAGCGGGCGACGGCGAAGGCGGGCCCCGGATCGCGCCGCTCGCGCCCGCCGTAGAGCCAGTAGTGGAGGGCCGGATCGGCGGCACCGCGGGCGACATCCGGATAGCGCTCGCGGTACCAGACGGGATCGAACAGCGGGTGCGGGCTGCGGGTGCTCCGGTCGCGGCCGAGAAAGTGGGCGAGCGGGTCGCCCGTTCCCAGTTCGGGATGCTCGCTGCGGTACCAGGCGAGATGGAACATCGGGTGCGGCGCGATCCCGCGGGCCACGCCCACCTCGCGATAGTGGCGAAATGCCGCCGCGGGGGCATCGAACGTCCGGCCCACGGCCGCGGCGTAGGCCGCGGCATCGAAGAAGCTGGGCGTCGTGCGCCGGCCGCCGGCCCTGCTCACCGCGACGTCGCCGGCGCCCGATCCAGGTCCCAGGTATCGAGAACCGCCTGCACCTGCTCGGGCTCGACGAAGCGGCGCACGGCTTCGGCGACGACCCCCTCGCGCTTGGCGCGCAGGACGGCCGCGTCCAGGAACGCCTTCCATTCCGCCTCGCCCTGGCGCAGGCCGATGGCGCGATGACCGAGCTGGTAGGGCTCGCCCAGCAGCCGCACCCGCGGGTTCTTGCGGGCGATGCCCTGCAGGACGGCGAGGTCGTGGGCGTAGCCCTCGCCGCGACCCTGGATCAGTGCCTGCAGGCCGTCCGAAACGGTGTCGAGCCGCAGCAGCTTCGCCTGCGGCAGGTTCTTCTCGAACCAGCCGATCTGCCAGGCGCCCTTGAGCACGATGACGGTCCGGCCGGCGAGGTCGTCGAGGCGGCGCACGGCGCTTGCCTGCGGCACCAGAACGTCGCTGTGGCCCCAGGCGTAGGGGGCGCCGAAATCGATGACGCGGGCGCGCTCCTCGCTGACGCCGAGCGTCGCCAGGATGAGGTCGATCTTGCCGCCGACGAGGGAGGGGATGCGGTTGGCGGCGCTGACGCAGACCATGTCGATCTGGTCCGGCCGGCCGAAGGCATAGGCGGCAATCTGGCGGGCGAGTTCGATCTCGATGCCGACCGGCCGGCCGGTCCGGTCCATGAAGCCGTCCGGCGGATAGTCGCACTTGACGCCGGCCCGGAGCAGGCCCTGGCGCCGGATGGCGTCCGGCACCGGCGGCAGGACCTGGGCCGCGGCCGTCGCCGCCATGGCCAGCAGGCCCGCCAGCGCGGCGAGGAGGGGGGCGGCACGGCGGAAGCGGAACGGCATCGGTCCTGACCCCGCGGAATGGGCGAGCGCGAGCTTAGGGGACGGACCGACCGTCGACAATCCGAGGCGGGGTCCCGTCGGCATCGGCTTCGGCCGGCGCGGGATGTCCGCCGCGGGCCGCGGCGCGGCGGGCGGCGATCCGGCGGGCGACCACGGCAAAGGCCGCCGTCCGGTTGCGCGCCGGATCGGCGGACAGGGCATCCGCCCGCAGCGTCTTGAGCAGCAGGACGGCGGGCTCGACGGCGGGCTCGGCCACCGCTGCGGCGCGGGCGAACCAGTCCATGTCGCAGCCCATGCCGAGGTCCGGCAGGAACGGTCCGACCCGGTCGAGGAGGCGGCGATGGGCGAGCAGCGTGCCCGGCGTCCGGCCGAGCCGCGGCGCGCCCCGCGGCCCGGCGATCGCGGACGCCTCGGCATCGTCGGCGACGAAGCGGAGATGGGCGACCGCATAGGCGGCGGCGGGCGGGGCGGCGAGCGCTGCCTCCTGCCGGGCGAGCTTGTCCGGCGTCCAGCGATCGTCATGGTCGAGGAAGGCGACGAGGTCGCCATGCGCCTCGGCCAGCGCGAGGTTGCGGGCATCCGCCAGCCCCTGCCCGCGCTGGAGCACGACGCGGGCGCCCCACGCGGCGGCGATCGCCGCCGAACCGTCGGCGGACCGCCCGTCGATCACCAGCACCTCGTCGGGCGCCCGCGCCTGGGCGCGGATGCTGGCGAGCGCCCGCGGCAGGCGCAGCGCGCCGTCGCGCACGCAGACGACGGCGGTGATGCGCGTCATGGGCCGCCCTGCGGCCGGCGCTCGCGCGCCACCCGGGCGAGGCTGCGCATCCACAGGCCGAGATGATCCCGGCGGCGTGCCTCGGCGCCGAACCCCTCCATCAGGGAGCCGTGGCCGCGCCGGTAGTAGAGCGTCACCTGCGGCAGCGCCCGGCGCACGATCCCGGCGGCACGCGAGCGGATCCAGAAATCGACGTCCTCGGACGTCCGCAGCGCCTCGTCGAAGCCGCCCAACCGCGCGACGACGGCGCGCCGGAAGAGCGCGCTGCCGAGGTTGAAGCCGCCGGCGATCCGGCCGAGCACCGTCGCCGGCCCGTCGAACTCGCCCGGTGCGGCGTCGCGGAAGCGACGCACCTGGCCGTGCGCGACGTCGACGCCGGGGGCCTCCTCCAGGGCCGCGAGCATCGTCGCCAGCGCGTGGCGCGGCCACAGATCGTCGGCGTCGAGAAACGCGACATACCGGCCGGTGGCATCCGCGGCGCCGCGATTGCGGGCGGCCGAAGGGCCGCGCCCCTCCAGGCGCAGGAGCCGGACCGGGACCGGCGACCGCTCGAGCCGGCCGGCCGGGTCGTCGCGCGAGCCGTCGTCGACGACGATCGTCTCGATCGGCCCCGCCTGCTGCCGCGCGACGCTCGCCAGCGCCTCCAGCAGCAGGTCGCCCGCGTCCCGCACCGGGATGACGACGCTGACGAGGATCGGCGGCACCCGGCACCTATGCCGGCGGTCGGGCCGCGTGCGGCCATCCGAGGTCGTCGACCTCGTGGATCGGATCGAGGGTCAGCAGGTCCTGCATCTCGGTGAAGCGCTCGATCACCGGGGCGGCGAAGGCCTCGCCGGGGGCGGGCGGCGGCACGCGCCGGACGTCCGCCGGCGCGGCCGGCCCGTCGGCCGGCAGGAGAACCCGGTCGGCAACGAGCCCGGCGACGAAACCGTCGACCGCGTCCGCCGCGGCCGCCGGCTCCAGCCCGTACTGGCCGGCGGCCCAGGCGCGGAGGTCGTCGACCGAGCGGCCGTCCTCGATCTCGCCCCACAGGGCGACGGCCGAACCGCGCAGGCTGTAGTAGAAGCCGCTCAGCGTGTTGATGAGGATCACCTCGCCGTCGATGACGTCGTGGGCGATCTCCTCGCGATTGATGCGGACGTGCAGCGGCAGGGTGGTGTCCATCGGTCCAGTCCGGTCGGGCGTGCGTGCGGCTACGATAGTTCGGCCGTCCGGGCGCGGCCATCCCCGCGGACGACGCCGGCCGCCGCTGCCGCCGCGAACTCCGCGGCGGCGGCCGCGTCGCGGCCCTCGGCCGCCAGCACCAGCCCCGTCCAGTGGCGCAGCATGCCGTCGTCGGGGGTGCCGTTGCGGTGGTGGAAGAGGCCGCCCTCGACCCGGACCCAGTCCCCCGCCAGGCGCATCACGGCGCGGTCGGCGGCGGCGCTGCCGGCGAGGCTCTCGCGGAACGGCGTTCCCCACTCGCCGAGCGCCGCGGCGAAGCGGCGCGCGGCCGGGAACGGGTCGTCGCGCGGCGGGCCGGCGCGGTCGCGGCCGGGGGACGCGGCGGCGGCCTGCAGGATGCCCTCGATCCGGCGGGCGGCGGCGGCGCTGTCGAACTGCACCCTTGCATGGTCGGCGGCCGCCCGGCCGAGGCGGCGGCGCAGGTCCGGGTCGGCGGCGAGCGCGGCCAGCGCCGCGCCATAGTCCCGTTCGTCGACGACGAGGCCGGTGCGGCCATGCTCGACCATGTCGACAATGCCGCCGTGGCGCAGGATGACGGGCGGCAGGCCGGCGCGCATCGCCTCCTGCAGGCTGCGGTCGCTGCTGGAGTAGGTGTCGGGCGCCAGCGGGTAGCCGAACACGTCGGACGCCGCCAGCACCGGCCGCAGGTCGCCGACGAAGCCCGGCAGATGGAAGCGGTCGCGGGCGCCCGCCGCCTCGGCCGCCTGGAGCAGGGCGGCTTCGCCGCCGCCGGCGCCGCAGACGACGAAGCGGGCCTCGGGCGGCGCCCCGGCGAGCGACAGGCGGACGAAGTCCGGATGGATCTTGCCGGGACCGATCGTGCCGACATAGGTGACGACGAAGCCCGCGTGCGGAACCGGCTGCAGGTCGGCGAAGGGTTCGAGGTCGACGACGCCCCGCACCGTCTCGGGCGGGGCGAGCAGTGCCGGGTGGCCGGCGAGCGGCGCCCGCCCGGCCGTCGCGGCGGCCGTCAGGACGATCCGGTCGGCGCGCTCGATCAGCGCCGGCGGCACCAGCTGCGGCGGCGCCGATCCGCAGGTCTTGAGCCAGCCGACCACCGGCAGGCCGGACGGCAGGCGCTCGAGGAATGCCAGCGTCGCCGGCGTGTTCCAGAAGTTCAGCAGCACGACATCGGCATCGGCGAGCGCCGCCGCCTCCCGGTCCGGGGCGAGGATCGGGATGGCCGCGCGCGCCAGTTGCAGGCGGATCAGCGGCGAGACGGTGGGCTCCAGCGCCAGCACCCGGTGGCGCCCGCCGGCCGCCCGCGCGGTCGCGACCACCGATCCGGCGGCGCCACCGGCCCGCAGATGGGCGATGACGTGGAGGACGCGCAGCCCGGAGCCGGCGGCCATCAGATTTTTCCGGTGCCGGGCAAAACCATCCGGCGGCAGTCCTCGACTATGGGGCAACGCCGCACCGATGGACGGTCCGGCCTTTCACACTGGAGCCCAGACATGAACAAGATCGCATTCTTCGCGGCCGCCTTCGCCCTCGCCCTCGCCGGCTCGGCGCTCGCCAACACCGACGACGGCAAGTACGGCCAGCTGCTCGACGACGGCAAGTTCGGCGCCAACATGGACGCCGGCAAGTTCGGCCGCAACCTCGAAGCCGGCAAGTTCGGCGCCAACGCCGACGAGGGCAAGAAGGGCGCCAACCTCGAAGAGGGCAAGGCGGGCGCGAACATGGACGACGGCAAGTACGGCCGCAACCTGGACGAGGGCAAGTTCGGCGCCAACGGCTTCTGAGCCGAAGCCTTGCAGGTCCCGGCCGACGGCGGCCGGCGCGTCCCGGGCGGATGCGCCGGCCGCACCGTCGTTCAGGACCCCGCCATGCAGCGGCCGATCCAGAAGTCGCGCCGGTCGGCGACCGTGCAGGCGTGGATCGGCACCGCCTCCAGGCATTCGTTGCGCGACGGCCGGACCTTGACGAAGAGCACCGGGCGCTCGGCCCGGATCGCCTGCCAGTTCCGCTCGTTGCAGCCGCCGACCCAATGGTCGGGATCCTTGCCGATCATGAAGGCCGGCCGCTCCGAATAGAGCGCGATGTCGGCCATCCAGTCGTTGCCGGTGACGACGATGGGACCGGGCGGAAAGCCGCCGGCCCGGATGGTCCGGGCGATCTCCAGCGCCCGCGTCGCGTCCGGCCATTGCGGCGCGCCCGGCATCAGCCGCCGGAAGAGATAGACCGGCGGCTCGCCCGCCCGGGCCCGCTCGACGGGCCGCCAGCGCAGGTCGGCATCGACCCAGACCGCGGCCACCAGCAGCGGTGCCGCGGCCGCCGCCAGCCAGGGACCGCGGCCGAGGCCGGCCACCCAGGCGATCCCCGACCCCGCCAGTACCACCAGCACCGGCAGGATGGCGTAGGCGTAGTAGTCGTGGACGAAATAGAGGTTGAGGAAGAGCAGCGGACCGAGCGCCCCCGGCAGCAGCCAGGCCATCCGGCGCGG
Source organism: Allostella sp. (assembly GCF_041913585.1). NCBI lineage: Bacteria > Pseudomonadati > Pseudomonadota > Alphaproteobacteria > Rhodospirillales > Allostellaceae > Allostella > Allostella sp. The sequence continues at coordinate 9,181 of NZ_JAYSFE010000095.1, read as the reverse complement.
ATCGTCCAGCGTCCGGACGCCCCCGGCGACGAAGGCGATCGCACCGGGCAGCCCGAGGATGGTCGCGCCGACCGTGACGGCGACCGTCTTCCAGACCGCGGGCGACAGCCGCTGCTCGAGGGTGCCGAAATTCCAGCGCGACAGCTCGGCCGAGGTGAGGCCGACGCCGCCGACCAGGTTCTGCGTCTTCACGAAGTCGGCCCAGCCGGTCCAGGCGATGGCGGCCGCCATCGGCAGCAGCGCCGCGAAGGCGAATACCGCCGGGTCGCGCCAGGACCATCGCGACGGCCGCCAGAGTTGCCGGCCGATGGCGTAGAGGAGGCCGGCCGCCGGGAGGTAGACGACGAAGGTGGTGATCTTGACCGTCGCCGCGAGCGCGCCGGCGACGGCGGCGGCGGCGACGAGGCGGCCGGCGCGCGCCGCCGTGCCCGCCCGGTCGACGAGGTCGAGATGGGCGAGGACCAGGAGCGCCGCCGTCGACTCGATCATGGCGCTGGTCGACCAGAAGACCGCATAGGGCAGCGCGACCCAGAGCAGCACCGCGGCGTCGGCCGCCACCGGCGAGAAATGGCGCCGGGCGAGCCGGTGCAGGGGCCAGGCGGCGAGCAGGTGGGCGGCGAACGAGACGCCGCGGCAGGCAGCGGCGACCGCCTCGACCGAGCCGGCGCCGAGGAGCTTCAGGATGCAAGCGGCGACCGCCTGGTAGAGCGGGAACTCGAACGGGATCGACGGATGCGCGGTGCCGAACAGCGGCAGCGGCGGCCGCAGCAGGTCGATGCCATCGCGCACGTACCAGTAGACGGTGAGCGCGGTCTGGGTCTGCCGGAAGGCGTGCTGGTCGAGCAGCGGTGCCGTCCAGGCGATGAAGAGCTGGGCGGCCGCGACAAGGGCGGCCACACCCAGGACGACCGTCCGGGCCGGAGGCATGGCGGTGCCGACGGTCAGCGGGCGCCGGTATCGTCGACCGGGCGAGCGCCGCGTCCGAGCCGGTTGCCGAGCCGCCAGCTCGCCTCCGGCACGACGGCCGAGAAGACGATGAGGCGCCGCCCGAGGAAGTTCCAGGCGAGCACCGGCGCGACGGCGGCGATCTTGGCGACCAGCGGCGGCTCGCCCAGCGCCAGCAGCAGCCAGACGAACCCGGTGTTGAGCCCGAGCCCGACCAGCGCCACGAACGCGAAGCGCAGCGCTTCCTGGCCGCGCGGGATGGCGCTGCTCTGGAAGGCGATGGCGTTCGACAGCAGGTAATTGGCGACGGTCGCGGCGAGGAAGCTCGCCACCGATGCCGGAAGGGTGGCGAGACCCGCCTGCAGCAGCAGGACGAAGGCGACGAGCTCGACCAGGAAGGCCGACCCGCCGACCACCAGGTAGCAGGCGAACTGCAGCCGGATGTCGGAGCGCGCGATCATCGGTGCCACACCTGGAGCTGGCTCTCGCGGAGGTCGCGGCGGTCGCGGTAGTCCTGGCGCGACAGCCACTTCTCGATGAGGCAGTAGAGGATGATGAAGAGGTAGCGCGAGCCCATCTCGCGCACCTTGAACTTGGAAACGCCTTCCTTGCGGTTGATCCAGCCGTTGGGCTCGATCGCATAGCGATAGCCGCGCACGATCGCCTTCAGCGGCAGCTCGACCGTGAGGTTGAAATGGTAGGCGAGCAGCGGCTGGAGGCCGGCGATCACCGAGCGGCGGTAGAGCTTGAAGGCGTTGGTGGTGTCGTTGTAGCGCATCAGGAAGAGGGCGCGGATCACCTGATTGCCGAGCCGGTTCAGCACCAGCTTCGGCCACGGATAGTCCGACGTCCGGCCGCCGCGGGCGAAGCGGGTGCCGAAGACGCAGTCGTAGCCCTCCTGCAGACGGTGCCAGAAGCGCACGAGGTCGTCGGGCGGATCGGAGCCGTCGGCCATGACGATGGCGACCGCCTCGCCGCGGAACTCGGCGAGACCGGTGCGGACCGCCAGCCCGAAGCCGTTGGGCTTCGGGTTGTTGACGTAGCGCACCGCGGGATTGGCGGCGCCGAGCCGCTGCAGGATCGCCTCGGTCGCATCGCGGCTGTTGTCGTTGACGACCAGGATCTCGTGCGCGATCCCGGCTGCGGTGAGGGCGGCGACGAGGGCCGCGATCGTCTCCTCGATCTGGCCCTCCTCGTCGTGGGCCGGGATGACGACGGAGAGGAGGCCGGGGATCCCCGCCTTCTCCCACTCGGCGAGCGAGCGGACCTCAAGCGGCATCGTCGCGCAACCGGCGCTCGACCGCGGCGTGCATCTGATCGAGGATGGCGTCGAGGTCGTAGCGATAGCGCCAGTCCGGGAAGTCGGCCTGGAAGCGGCGGGTATCGCTGATCCACCACATGTGGTCGCCCATGCGCGCCTGGTCCGAATAGGACCAGCGCATCGGCCGGCCGGTGCGCCGCTCGCAGCCGGCGATCGCCTCCAGCATCGAGCAGTTGGCGTGCCGGCCGCCGCCCATGTTGTAGACCGCGGCCGGCCTCGGCCGCTGGACGAAGGCCCAGAGGGCGGCCGCCAGGTCGTCGGCGTGGATGTTGTCGCGCACCTGCTTGGCCTTGTAGCCGAAGACGGTGTAGGGCCGGTCGGCGACGGCGCAGCGCATCAGGTAGGCGAGGAAGCCGTGCAGCTCGGCGCCGCTGTGGTCGGCGCCGGTCAGGCAGCCGCCGCGGAAGCAGGCGGTGCCGATGCCGAAATAGCGGCCATACTCCTGCACCAGCAGGTCGGCCGACGCCTTGGAGACGCCGAACAGGCTGTGCATGGTGCCGTCGATCGACATCGTCTCGTCGATGCCGTGCTCGGCCCAGCGATGGGCGGGATCGAGCTCCCAGCGGGTCTCGCGCTCGACCAGCGGCAGGTCGTTCGGCGTGTCGCCGTAGACCTTGTTGGTGCTGAGGAAGACGAAGGCGGCGTCGGGCGCGTGCCGGCGCGTCGCCTCCAGCAGCACCAGCGTGCCGTTGGCGTTGACCGAGAAGTCCATGACCGGGTCGCGGGCGGCCCAGTCGTGGGAGGGCTGGGCGGCGGCGTGGACGACGGCGAGGATGTCCCGGCCGTGGCGGGCGAAGACCTGGCCGACCGCGTCGGCGTCGCGGATGTCGGCGGCGACGTGGCGGTAGCCCGGCACCTCGCGCTCCAGCACCTGCCGGTTCCACGCGGTGCTCGCCGCCTCGCCGAAGAAATGCCGGCGCAGGTCGTTGTCGATGCCGACGACGTCCAGCCCTTCGCTCGCAAACCTGCGGACGGCGGCGGCCCCGACGAGCCCTGCCGATCCGGTGACGATGGCGACGGCCATCACCCCTCGCTTTCCTGCCCCCGCTCGCCTGTCCGGTGTCCGCCCGACATGCCGAGAATCGGTTCCAGCAGCTTCCGATGGTCGGTCAGCCACCGAAAGACATCTTCCACTATACCCTCCAGCCGCCGTGTCGGCACCCATCCGGTCGCCGCCTGGACCGCGGCGGCGTCGGTGACGTACCAGGGCACGTCGGCCGGGGCGGTATCGGCGACCCCGCCCACGGTCCGGCCCGCGCCGGCGCGGGCGCCGCACAGTGCCGACAGTTCGCGCAGCGACAGGCTGAGATCGCGTCCGCCGCCGACATTGTACGTGCAACCGGCATGCCGGCCGGGATCGGCGAGCTGGCGCTCGATCAGCGCATGCAGGTCGGCGACGTGCAGGACGTCGCGCACCTGCAGCCCCTCGCCGCCGAACCCCATGTAGGAGAGCGGCCCGCCATAGAGATGGCGGGCGGCCCACAGGACGAAGAAGCCCTGGTCGACCTTGCCCATCTGCCAGGGGCCGGTGAGCACACCGCAGCGGTCGACCACCGTCGCGAGGCCGTACATGGCGCCGTATTCGTGGACCAGAAGCTCGCTCGCGAGCTTGGTCGCGCCGTAGAGCGAGCGGGCGCCGTCGAGCGGGAAGTCGCGGGCGATGCCGGCATGGGACCAGCCGGGACCGGCCGCCGTCGGCGGCAGGTCGAGCCGGTCTCCCGCCCGCTCGAGCGGCAGGCCGCGCAGGCCGGCGATCGGATAGACCCGGCTCGTGGACAGGAAGAGGATGTCGGCGCCGTGCCGGCGCGCCGCCTCCAGGCAGCGCGCGGTGCCGCCGAGGTTGGTGTCGACCAGGTAGTCGGCGCCGCCGTCGTAGCCGGCATGGACCGAGGGTTCGGCCGAGCAGTCGACGAGGAGGTCGAAGGCGCCGACCTCGGCCAGGTCGGCGGCCTGGCGCACGTCGCCGTGGCGGAACTCGACGCCGCCCGACGCGAGCCGCTGCAGGGCGAGTTCGCTGCCGCGCCGCTTGAGATTGTCGAAGGCGATCACCCTGGCGCCGTCGCGATCGCGCTTCATCAGGGTCGCCAGATGCGAGCCGACGAAGCCCGCGCCGCCGGTCACCAGGATGGTCCGGTGGGCCCTGGTCATGGCGTCTGGGCGACTCCGGAGGATGTCATCACCCTACCCATGGCATGGCGGCCACCCCGGTCGGAAGAGGCCGGCGTCCGAATGTCGCGACCGCGACGCGCGTTCGGATCAGAAGCGGTCCTGCCCGTAGAGCGCGTCGGGGGCGACCAGCACCGGCGCGACGGTGACGAGGCCGCCGTCGCGCCACGCCCGGAAGAAGCAATTGCGCCGGCCGGTGTGGCAGGCGACGCCCTGCTGGTCGACCAGCGCCAGCAGCGTGTCGCCGTCGCAGTCGACCCGCAATTCGACCAGCCGCTGCACCTGGCCCGAACTCTCGCCCTTGCGCCACAGCCGGCCGCGCGAGCGCGACCAGTAGCAGACGCGGCCGGTGGCGACGGTCTCGATGACGGCGTCGCGGTTCATCCATGCCACCATCAAGACCTCGCCGCTGTCGTGCTGCTGGGCGACGACGGCGACGAGGCCGTTGGCGTCGAACGCGACGGCGTCGAGCAGCGGCTGGCACGCGTTCTGCACGGCCCCGGGCTGTGAGGGAGTGGTCATCGTTCGGTCTCCGGCGGTCCGAGCCCCCCGGTTTGCCATCGGGGCGTGGGATGGATATCGTAATTCAATCGACCCGGGTCCGTGGGGCCGCGCACCAGACGACCAGATCGGCCGGAGCGTCGTCGGCACCCGGGGAACGATACGATGGGCACAAAGCAACCATATTCAGGGAAGGTGTCACCATGAAAAAGCTCAGCGTGGTCGTGGCCGGCGCGGCACTGGCGGCGTTTGCCGTCGGTCCGGCGCAGGCCGGTAAGACGCTCGATGCCGTCAAGCAGCGCGGGCAACTCATCTGCGGCGTCAGCCCGTCGACGGCCGGCTTCTCGCGGCCGAACAACCAGGGCGCCTGGGAAGGGCTCGACGTCGACTTCTGCAAGGCGGTGGCGATCGCCCTCTTCGGCGACGCCTCCAAGGTCCGCTACGTCTCGACGACCTCGCCGCAGCGCTTCCCGGCGCTCCAGTCGGGCGAAGTCGACATGCTGTCGCGCACCACCACGGCGACGCTGACCCGCGACACCGTCAACGGCTTCAACTTCGCCCCCGTCACCTTCTATGACGGCCAGGGCTTCATGGTCCCGAAGAAGCTCGGCGTGAAGAGCGCCAAGGAGCTGAACGGCGCCACCGTCTGCGTCTCGCCCGGCACGACGACCGAGCTCAACCTCGCGGACTATTTCCGCGCCCAGAAGATGCAGTTCAAGCCGGTCGTGATCGAGAAGGTGGACGAGATCCGGGCCGCCTACTTCAGCGGCCGCTGCGACGTCTACACGACCGACGCCTCGGGCCTCGCGGCCATGCGCGCGGTCGACGCCCCCAATCCCGAAGACCACCTCATCCTGCCCGAGATCATCTCGAAGGAGCCGCTGGCCCCGACCGTGCGCCACGGCGACGAGGAGTTTGCCGACGTCGTGCGCTGGGCCGTCTACGCCACGATCGAGGCCGAGGAACTCGGCATCACCTCGAAGAACGTCGACCAGATGCTGAAGAGCGAGGATCCGGGGATCAAGCGGTTCCTCGGCGTCACGCCCGGCAACGGCAAGGCGCTCGGGCTCGACGAGAAATGGGCCTACAACATCGTCAAGCAGCTCGGGAACTACGGCGAGATCTTCGAGCGCAACGTCGGCAAGAACACCCCGCTCAAGCTGGAGCGCGGCCTGAACGACCTGTGGACCCGCGGCGGGCTGCAGTACGCGCAGCCCTTCCGGTGACGCCGATCGCCGTCTGACGGCAGGCCTGCCGCCGGCCCGGGGAGGGGGCCGGCGGCAGCTGCCGGACATGCATCGGATCATCGCGTAAGGGGGACACGCCATGGCCGTCCAGTATGGGGGTCGGCCGGCCCGCGGTTCGGGCTGGCGGCTGTCCTGGAACGATCGCAACGTCCGTGCGGTCGTCTACCAGGCTCTGGCGCTGGCCGCGGTCGCGGCCGGCGTCTGGTATTTCGTCGACAACACGCTGGAGAACCTCGCCCGCCTCGGGCTGGCGTCGGGCTTCGGCTTCATGGACCGCGAGGCGGCGTTCCCCATCGGGGAATCCCTGATCGACTACACGCCCGCCGACAGCTACGCCCGCGCCCTGCTGGTCGGCATCATCAACACGCTCTACGTCTCGGCCATCGGCGTCGTCTTCGCGACGATCATCGGCACGCTCATCGGCATCGCCCGGCTGTCGCGGAACTGGCTCGTCGCCAAGCTCGCCTCGGTCTATGTCGAGGTCGTGCGGAATACGCCGCTGCTGCTGCAGCTCTTCTTCTGGTACATGATCTTCCTCGAAACGCTGCCGAGCGCCCGCCAGGCGCTGCAGCCGCTGCCCGACGTCTTCCTGTCGAACCGGGGCATGCGTTTCCCGGTCCCGGCCGCCGCCGAGGGGTGGACGCTGCTGCTGGCGGGTGCCGTCATCGGCGTGGTCGGGGCCGTCGTGCTGTCGAACTGGGCGCGGCGCCGCCAGGAAGCGACCGGCCGGCCGTTCCCGGCATTGTCCGCGAGCCTGGGCCTGATCTTCGGCATGGCGGCGATCGGCTGGCTCGTCGGCGGCGCGCCGACGGCGCTCGACCGCCCGGCGCTCCGCGGCTTCAACTTCTCGGGCGGCGTCGAGGTCTCGCCCGAGTTCGTGGCCCTGCTGCTCGGCCTCGTCATCTACACGGCCGGCTTCGTCGCCGAGATCGTGCGTGGCGGCATCCTCGCCGTCTCCCACGGCCAGACCGAGGCGGCGTCCGCCCTCGGCCTCAAGCGGGGCATGGTCCTGCGCCTCGTCATCCTGCCGCAGGCGCTCCGGGTCATCATCCCGCCGATGACGAGCCAGTACCTCAACCTGACCAAGAACAGCTCGCTCGCCGTCGCCATCGGCTTTCCCGACCTCGTCCATCTCGCCAACACGGCGATCAACCAGACGGGGCAGGCGATCGAGGGCATCGCCATCATCATGGCGGTCTATCTCACGATCAGCCTCTCCATCTCGCTCTTCATGAACTGGTACAACCGGCGCGTCGCGCTGGTGGAGCGTTGAGCCATGGCTGAAATCGCGCATGGCGGCGGAGCCGCCCCGGCGATGCGTCCGCCGGTGATCGAGATCGGCGTCCTCGGCTGGGTCCGCAAGAACCTGTTCGGCAGCGTCGGCAGCACGCTGCTGACCCTGATCGCCGTCTATTTCCTCGCCACCACGATCCCGCCCTTCCTCGACTGGGCCATCTTCCGGGCGGTCTGGTCCGCCGACACCTCGGCGCCCTGCAAGGTCGAGGGGGCGGGCGCCTGCTGGGCCTTCATCGCCGACAAGCATCGCCTGATCTTCTTCGGCACCTATCCCTATGCCGAGCAGTGGCGGCCGCTCCTGGCGACGGCGCTGCTGCTGGCGATGGTGGTCGCGAGCTGCGACCGCCGCTTCTGGAACCGCTGGCTGGCGCTCTGGTGGGTCCTCGGCCTCGTCGTCTGCTCGGTGCTGATGTGGGGCGGGGTCCTCGGCCTGACCTACGTCTCGAACCTCGACTGGGGCGGGCTGCCGCTGACCATCATCATGGCGGTCGTGGGGTCGGTCTTCGCGTTCCCGCTCGGCCTGGCGCTCGCGCTCGGCCGGCGGTCGCACATGCCGATCATCCGCTGGCTCAGCGTCGCCTATATCGAGCTGATCCGCGGCGTGCCGCTCATCACCGTGCTCATCACGGCATCGGTCATCTTCCCGCTGTTCCTGCCCGCCGGCGTCAACATCGACAAGCTCCTGCGCGCCCAGGTCGGTCTCATCCTCTTCGAGGCGGCCTACATCGCCGAGATCGTCCGCGGCGGGCTCCAGGCGGTGCCGCGGGGCCAGCACGAGGCGGCGGAGGCGCTCGGCCTCAGCTTCCTGCAGAAGCAGCGCAAGATCATCCTGCCGCAGGCGCTGCGGATGGTGATCCCGCCGCTCGTCGGCAACTTCATCGGGCTCTTCAAGAGCACGACGCTGGTGGTCGTGATCGGCCTCTTCGACCTGCTGAACAGCGCCAAGGCGGCGCTGACCGACCTCAACTGGCGCGGCTTCTCGATCGAGCTCTACCTGTTCACGGCCGCCGTCTACTTCGTCTTCTGCTACTCGATGTCGAAATACAGCCAGTCGCTCGAACGCGACCTCAACAGGGGAACCCGGCGATGACGCAGTCGCAAAGCCAGGGCGCGGCGGCCGCCCGCCACGAGATCGGCCGCGAGGTCATGATCGAGCTCCGCCAGGTCAACAAATGGTTCGGGGAGTTCCATGTCCTGAAGGACATCAACCTGCAGGTGCGCCGCGGCGAGCGGGTCGTGGTCTGCGGGCCGTCGGGCTCCGGCAAGTCGACCATGATCCGCTGCATCAACCGCCTGGAGGAACACCAGAAGGGGCACATCGTCGTCGACGGGGTGGAACTGACCAACGACGTCAAGAACGTCGAGCAGATCCGCCGCGAGGTCGGCATGGTGTTCCAGAGCTTCAACCTCTTCCCGCACCTGACGGTGATGGAGAACCTGACGCTGGCGCCGATCTGGGTGCGCAAGGTGCCCAAGCGCGAGGCGGAGGCGACGGCGATGCAGCTCCTGGAGCGGGTCAAGATCCCGGAGCAGGCGCACAAGTACCCGGGCCAGCTCTCCGGCGGCCAGCAGCAGCGCGTCGCCATCGCCCGCAGCCTGTGCATGAAGCCGAAGATCATGCTCTTCGACGAGCCGACCTCGGCGCTCGATCCCGAGATGATCAAGGAGGTGCTGGACGTCATGGTCCAGCTCGCCGAGGACGGCA
>NZ_JAYSFE010000094.1:8417-19221 GCF_041913585.1 Allostella sp. | reverse complement strand
CACGAAGCAGCCGTCGAAGGCCAGCGTCGCCAGCGGGTGCGGCGCCGTCACCTGGATGCGCTCGGCGATGGCGAGGCCGGCGGCGTCGGCATCGACGACGAAGGCCGAGATGCCCCGCGTGCCCGGCGCCTCGCCCGAGCGGGCGAAGACGACGTAGTGGTCGGCGATGCCACCGTTGGAGATCCAGGTCTTGCGCCCGTCGAGCCGCCAGCCGCCCTCGACCCGGGTCGCCGTCGTCGCCATCGCCGCGACATCCGACCCGGCGTCGGGCTCGGAGAGCGCGAAGGCCGCAATGCGCCGGCCGGCCCGCACCGGCGCCAGGTAGCGGTCGCGCAGCATGGGCGAGCCGACGAGGGTGATCGGCCCGGTGCCGAGGCCCTGCATCGCAAAGACGAAATCGGCGAGGCCGGCATGGCGCGCCAGGGTCTCGCGCACGAGGCAGAGGGTGCGGACGTCGAGCCCCGCCGCACCCGCCTCGGGCACCGCATGGGCGAACCAGCCGGCATCGCCCAGCAGGGCGACGAGGCGCCGGCATTCGGCGTCGACATCCGTATGGGGATGGATCCCGAGCCCGATCTCCGCCGCCGCCCAGCCGTCGAGGCGGCGGGCGAGGTCGCGGTGCCGGTCCTCGAAGAACGGCCAGTCGAGGAAGGTCGCATCGGCCATCGCGGCTCAGGCTCCGGCGAAGAGGGTGGCGGCCGAGTAGCCGGGGTCGGTCCGCCGGTCGAGCTGGAAGACTCCGCTCGCGCGCAGGACCATAGCATCGCCGGCCCGCAGCAGGCACTGGGCGAAGCCGGTGCGGCCGCCCCGGCGCAGCACCTCGGCCCGCCCCCAGACGAGCGCTCCCAGGGGGGCTGGCGCCAGGAAATCCGCCGCCATGCCCACGGTCGGGACGAAGCGCCCGTCGTCGAGCCGGTCGCCGAGGCCGAAGCCCATGACCACGTCCGCCAGGGTCATCAGCATCCCGCCATGGCAGGCGCCGACGGGGTTGCAGTGGCGCTCGGCGACGCGGAACCCCATCGCCAGCCCGTCGGCGTCGCGCCGCCAGAGCAGCGGCCCGATGCCGGCGAGGAAGCCGGACCGGGCCGCCAGCGGCCGCCACCCGTCAATGCCGCGCGTCCCGTCCATCGCCGGCGTCAGTCGCCCTCGAAGACCGGGCGCTGCTTGGCGACGAAGGCGCGGTAGGCGCGGCCGTAGTCCTTGGTCTGCATGCAGATCGCCTGCGCCTGGGCCTCGGCCTCGATGGCGTCGTCGATCGTCATGCTCCATTCCTGGTGCAGGCAGCGCTTGGTCATGGCATGGGCGAAGGTCGGCCCGGCGGCGAGCGAGGCCGCCATCGCCTGCGCCTCGGCCAGCACCCGGTCGCCGGCGACGAGGCGGTTGTAGAAGCCCCAGCGCTCGGCCTCGGCGCCGTCCATCGAGCGGCCGGTGTAGAGCAGTTCGGCGGCGCGGCCCGAGCCGACGATGCGCGGCAGGATGTTGCAGGCGCCCATGTCGGCGCCGGCCAGCCCGACGCGCACGAAGAGGAAGGCGACCTTGCTCTCCGGCGTGCCGAAGCGGAGGTCGGAGGCCATGGCGACGATCGCCCCCGCCCCGGCGCAGACGCCGTCGACCGCGGCCACGATCGGCTGCGGGCAGGCCCGCATCGCCTTCACGAGGTCGCCCGTCATCCGGGTGAAGTCGAGAAGGCCCTGCATGTCGCCCGCTTCCTGCATCCGCACCAGCGGGCCGATGATCTCGTGGACGTCGCCGCCCGAGCAGAAATTTCCGCCGGCGCCGGTGACGACCACGGTCTTGACCTGGTCGGCATAGACCAGCGCCCGGAAGGTGTCGCGCAGCTCGGCATAGGATTCGAAGGTCAGAGGGTTCTTCCGCTCCGGCCGGTTGAGGGTGATCGTCGCGACCTTGCCGTCGAGCTGCCACAGGAAGTGCTGCGGCTTGTAGCTGGCGAAGTCGATGCGGGTGCGGTCGAAGGCGAGCGCCATGGGACGGATTCCTGTCGTGCGGTCGGTCAGTCGACCATCGTCAGGCCGCCGCTGACGCTCAGCACCTGGCCGGTGATGTAGTCGGAGCGACGGCCGAGGAAGAAGGTCACCGCCTCGCCGATCTCCTCGGGCTGGGCGATGCGGCGGAAGGGGATGGCGCGAGTCAGCGCGTCGCGCATCTTCTCGGGCTGGGCCTGGAAGAGCGGGGTGTCGGTCGGGCCCGGGCAGACGCAGTTCACGTTCAGCTTGTGCCGCGCCATCTCGCGCGCCAGCGACTTGGTGAAGGCGATGAGGCCGCCCTTGGCCGCGGCATAGACGGTCTCGCCCATGCTGCCGACGCGGCCGGCGTCGCTGGCGACGTTGACGATCTTGCCCTTCTGCGCCGCCATCATCGGGTCGAGCACGGCGCGGGTCAGCCGCACCGGGCCCATCAGGTTGATCTGGACCACCCGGTCCCACATGTCCGGCGGGTTGTCGATGAAGGGCTGGATGCGGTCCCAGCCGGCGGCATTGACGAGGCCGTCGAGCGCGCCGCCGATGCAGCGATGGACCTCGGCGGCGAAGCCGTCGATCGAGGCCGCATCGGTCAGGTCGAGGGGGACGTACTCGAACTTGACGCCCTGCTCGGCCGCCATCTCCGCGGTGCGCCGGCCGCCCGCCTGGTCGACGTCGCCGCCGAACACCCGCGCCCCCTCGCGCCCCAGCAGCAGCGCGGTCGCCCGCCCGATGCCCGACGAGGCCCCGGTGACGACGACGGTCTTGCCAGCCATTTCCATCAGATCAGCCCTTCCGGTCGAGGAAGCGGGCGACGAGCGCCCGCGTTTCGGTGGTTTCGAGAAGCGCCGCACCGCCCTGGACCTCGCGGGCATACCCGTCGACGGCGGGGTCGAGCGCGGCGGCGATGCAGGCCCGGGCCTCGGCCACGGCATGGGGCGGCAGGTCGGCGAGGCGGCGGGCGATCGCCTGGGCGCGCTCCGCCAGTTCGGCGGCGGGCGCCGACCACTGCACGAGGCCGAGCCGCTCGGCCGTCGCGCCGTCCACGGTTTCGGCACCGAGGATCAGGCGCTCGGACAAAGCCCGGCCGACGAGCCGGGTCAGCCGCTGCGTGCCGCCGGCGCCGGGCAACAGGCCGAGCCGCACCTCCGGCAGGCCGAGCTGGATCTCGTGGGCGGCGATGCGGAAGGTGCAGGCGAGCGCCAGCTCGAAGCCGCCGCCCATGGCATGGCCGCCGATTTCGGCCAAGGTCGGCCGCGGCAGATCCTCGAGGCGCTGGAACAGCACCTGCATCGCCCGCACGCCGACCTGGAAGGCGGCGCGGCCCGTGGGCGTGCCGTACTGCTCGCGCATGTCCTTGAGGTCGGCGCCGGCGGAGAACAGTCGCAGCGCGCTGCGGACGTGCAGGAGGTTCCAGTCGTCGCGCGCCGCCAGTTCGTCGAGGCGGGCGTGGAAGGCCGCGACCCAGGCACCGTTGATGGCGTTGGCGGGCGGCCGGTCGAGGGTCAGCGTCGCGATCCGGTCGGCGACGGCGAGATGCTGCATGGCCCCTACTCCACCCCGGCCCGCCGGCCGGCCTCGGTCACCAGGACCACCTTGCCCTCGACCTTGCGGCCGGCGATGAGGGCGAGGCCCTCCGCCGCCCGTTCGAGCGGGACGCTCGCCATCACCGGCGGGTCGAGGCGGCCGTCGGCGGCCATGGCGAACATCTCGGCCTGGGCGCGGGCGACGCCCGCCGGGTCGCGCTCGGGATAGTCGCTCCAGTGGATGCCGGTGACGGTGATGTGCTTGATGAGCAGGTAGTTGGCCTTGACCGACGGGATGGCGCCCGAGGTGAAGCCGACGACGACGAGCCGACCGTCCCAGGCGAGCGCTCGCAGGCTGGCCTCGAAGACGGCGCCGCCGACCGGGTCGATGACGACGTCGACGCCGTGGCCGTCGGTCGCGGCGTGGATCGCCTTGCGCAGCCCGTCCTTGAGGTCCGGCGTGGCGAGGTCGACGACCGCGTCGGCGCCGTGTCGCCGCACGAAATCCGCCTTCGCCATCGTGCCGAGGCCGGCGACGACCTTCGCGCCCATGGCCTTCGCCAGCTCGACGGCGGCGATGCCGACGCCGCCGGCCGCGCCGGTCACCAGCACCCATTCGCCGGGCTTCAGGCGGGCGCGGTCGGTCAGCGCGTACCAGGAGGTCTGGTAGACGAGACCCATGGCGGCCGCCTTGGCGGTCGCGAGCCCGTCCGGCACCGGATAGCAGAGGGCGGCCGGTACCCGGACCAGCTCGGCGAAGGCGCCGGATTCGAGCTGCGCCGCGACGCGCTGGCCGGGCCGGAAGCCGGCGACGCCGGCGCCGACCGCGCGCACCACTCCGGCCAGCTCCTTCCCCGGCGCGAACGGCAGCGGCGGCAGGATCTGGTAGGTGCCGCCGATCACCAGCAGGTCGGGATAGTTGAGGCCGATGGCATGGGTCTCGACCAGCACCTCGCCCGGCCCCGGTTCCGGGTCCGGGAGGTCGCGGAGGACGAGATCCTCCGGCCGGCCGAACCGCTCGACGAGCATCGCCTTCATCGCTCAGTGCCCGGTGAGCGCGCGGTTGATGACCAGCCGCTGGATGTCGTTGGTGCCCTCGTAGATCATCGCCACGCGGACGTCGCGATAGATGCGCTCGACCCCCATGTCGGCCATGTAGCCGGCGCCGCCGAAGGTCTGGATGGCATCGCGGCAGACATGCTCGGCCGCCTCCGAGGCGAAGAGCTTGGCCATCGAGGCCTCGACCAGGCACGGCTGGCCCGCGGCCTTGAGGGCGGCCGCGTGCAGCACGAGCTGCTCGGCCGCGGCGACGCGGGTCGCCATGTCGGCCAGCCGGAAGCCGACGGCCTGGTGGGCCGCGATCGGCTTGCCGAAGGTCACCCGTTCCTTGGCGTAGGCGACGGCGAGGTCGAGGGCGGCGCGCGCCATGCCGACCGACTGGGCGGCGATGCCGATGCGGCCGCCTTCGAGATTGGCGAGTGCGATGCGGTAGCCGGCACCCTCGGCACCGAGCAGGGCGTCGGCGTCGACCTCGGCGTCCTCCAGCAGGATCTCGCAGGTGTCGGAGGCCGACTGGCCCATCTTGCGCTCGACCCGGCCGACCCGGTAGCCGGGATTGTCGGTCGGGACGAGGAAGGCCGAGAGGCCCCGCTTGCCCTTCTCCGGGTCGGTGACGGCGAAGACGATCGCGAGGTCGGCCGTGGCGCCCGAGGTGATGTACTGCTTGGTGCCGCGGAGGCGCCAGCCGTGGTTGGTGCGCTCGGCGCGGGTGCGGATCGACCCGGCATCGGAGCCGCCCTGCGGCTCGGTCAGGCAGAAGGCGGCGAGCAGTTCGCCCTGCGACATCGGTCGCAGCCAGCGTTCCTTCTGCGCCTCGGTGCCATGGTCGAGCAGCGGCATGCAGCCGACCGAATTGTGCCCGCTCATGATCGTCGAGACGGCGCCGTTGCCGGCCGCGATCTCCATCAGCGCCAGCGCGTAGGAGATGCAGTCCGCGCCCGAGCCGCCCCATTCCTCCGGCACCGTCATGCCGAGGAAGCCGAGCCGCCCCATCTCGCGCAGGACCTCGCGCGGCACCGCCCGGGCCTCCTCCCAGGCCGCCGCGTTGGGGGCGAGCGCCGACTGCGCGAAGGCCCGCGCCGTGTCGCGGACGAGCAGATGCTCCTCGGCCAGAATCACTGGGTCCCTCCCGGGAATGCGATCATGAATGATCGTTCGTTCAGTTCGGATGATGGTCGCCGGCCCGACCGCTTGTCAATATCCCTCGGTCCCGCGGACGGGGGGTGCTGGTCAGCGCGTACCGGCCGCCATATCGTTCCTGGACAAGGAGAAAAGACCGCCCGAGGGAACGCCCGTGACCGATTCCGCAACGCCATGCGCCGCCTGCCGGGACCCGCAGCCGCTCTTTCCGTTCACCATGGCGTTCCAGCCGATCGTCGACGTCGACGAGGCGCGGATCGTCGGCCACGAGGCGCTCGTCCGCGGCCCCGCCGGCGAAGGCGCCGGGGCCGTGCTGGGACAGCTGACGGCCGAGAATATCTACACCTTCGACCAGGCGTGCCGGGTGAAGGCGATCGAACTGGCGGCGCGCCTCGGCCTCGACGGCGACCTCGGCATCAACTTCCTGCCGAACGCCGTCTACGAGCCGCGCGCCTGCATCCGCAGGACGCTCGATGCCGCCGCCCGGACCGGCTTCCCGCTGCACCGCCTCACCTTCGAGTTCGTCGAGAACGAGCATGTGGCCGACGCCGCCCACACGCTGCGGATCATCGAGGAATACAAGCGCCAGGGCTTCAAGGTCGCCCTCGACGACTTCGGCACCGGCTACTCGAACCTGTGGCAGATCGCCGAACTCAAGCCCGACATCCTCAAGATCGACCGCCGGCTGGTGGCGAACTGCGACGGCAACCCGCGCATGGTCTCGGTGCTGCGCGGCGTGGTCGGGATGGCGGAGGAGACCGGCACCAGGCTGGTCGCCGAGGGCGTCGAGCGGATCGAGGAGGTGCGGACGCTGCGCGCGGTCGGCATCCGGCTGATGCAGGGCTACCACTTCGCGAAGCCGCGCTTCGAGGGCGTGGTCGGCCGGCACGAGATCGCGTGGCCGGCGGCAGCCTGATCCGGCGTCGCCCGACGCGGATG
The DNA here is from genome assembly GCF_041913585.1 of Allostella sp. Classification (NCBI taxonomy): domain Bacteria; kingdom Pseudomonadati; phylum Pseudomonadota; class Alphaproteobacteria; order Rhodospirillales; family Allostellaceae; genus Allostella; species Allostella sp. Next base: position 12,578 of record NZ_JAYSFE010000094.1, on the reverse strand, counting down.
GCAAGGCGCCGGTCGGGGGGCTAGTCTCGGCCGGAATGCCCCCTTCCTTCTCGTTCCAGGCCGCCGGCGCCGGCACCCTGGCCGCCTTCGTCGGCTTCGCCAGTTCCTTCGCCATCCTGATCCAGGGCTTCATGGTCGCCGGCGCGAGCCGCGCCGAAGCCGCCTCCGGCCTGATGGCCGTCTGCGTGCTGATGGGCCTGGCCGCGGTCTGGGTGGCGTTGCGGACGCGGATGCCGATCTCGATCGCCTGGTCGACGCCGGGCGCCGTGCTGCTGATCGCGTCGGGCCCGCTGGAGGGGGGCTTCCCGACCGCGGTCGGCGCCTTCGTCGTCGCCGGCGTGTTGGTCGTGCTGGCCGGAATGTGGCGGCCGCTCGGGCGCTGGGTGGCGGCCATCCCGGCCCCGCTCGCCAGCGCCATGCTGGCGGGCGTGCTCCTCGACATGTGCCTCGCCCCGGTCCGGGCGGTGGGCGAACTGCCGCTGCCCGCGCTCGCGATCATCCTCACCTGGGCGATCGTCGGCCGCTTCCGCCGGTTGCTGGCGGTGCCGGCGGCGGTCGTCGCCGCCGTCCTGGTCATCGCGGCCACCGTCGAGATCGACCGCGCGGCGCTCGGCTCGCTGTGGCCGCAGCCGGCCCTGGTGGTGCCGCAATTCTCCTGGTCGGCCGCGGTCGGCATCGGCCTGCCGCTCTTCGTCGTCACCATGGCCTCGCAGAACATCCCCGGCATCGCCGTGCTCAACCTCTACGGCTACCGGCCGGACCCGGGCCGGCTGTTCCGGCTGACCGGCATCCTCAGCCTGATGGCGACACCCTTCTGCGGCCACGCGATCAACCTCGCCGCCATCACGGCGGCGATCTGCGCCGGCGAGGACGCCCACCCCGATCCCGCGCGCCGCTACTGGTCGGCGGTGGTGGCGGGCATCGTCTATTTCCTGCTCGGCCTCGGTGCGGGAGCGGCCGCCGCCTTCATCGGCGCGGCGCCGCCGATCCTGATCGAGGCGGTGGCCGGCCTCGCCCTGCTCGGCCCGCTCGGCGGCGCGCTCCTCGGCGCCGTCGCCCATCCGACCGGCCGCGAGGCCGCCGTCGTCACCTTCCTCGTCGCCGCCTCCGGCCTCTCGATCCTCGGCATCGGCGGCGCCTTCTGGGGCCTCGTCGCCGGCGGGCTCATGCTCGCGCTGGCGCGCGCCGGCCGACCGCCCGGCCCGGCGTGAACGGCGCTCCTACGAAGACAGGGCGTTCCCTGCCAATGCACCGGCGCTCGGCCGACCCGGGTCTCAGCCGAAGCCGGCGCGGGTCGGCAGGCCGAGCCGCTTCAGCGTCATCACCACCGGGCACATGCCGGTCACCGAGGCCTGGATCAGATGGGCGCCCATGACGCCCGTCAGCCAGAGCCAATCCAGGCTGTGATAGACGGCGAGCAGGACGCTCGCCAGAACCACGACACCGACGATCAGGAGAATCGCGCGCTCGACCGACATGACCCCCGTCCTCCCTGCTCCGCGAGGAACCGACAGCCCGCATCGCCTGCGAGACCGCCGATCCTACACCCGCATCGGAAGGCGGGAAACCGCCGGCCGCTCGACCGCCCCGCCCGCGCCTTCGCCGCGCAGCACCTCCTTGCGCACCTTCTCGGTCGCGGTGCGCGGCAGCGCCTCCAGCACCCGCAGGTAGCGCGGGACGGCGAAGCGCGGCAGGCGCGCCTCGCAGAAGGCCCAGACGGCGGCGGCGTCGATCGTCCGGCCGGGACGCGGCACCAGGCAGGCCAGGATCTCCTCCTCGCCGTCGCCGATGTCGGACGGCACGCCGACGACGGCCGCCTCCAGCACGTCGTCCTGCTGGATCAGGGCCTGCTCGATCTCCCAGGAGGAGACGTTCTCGCCACGCCGGCGGATGCAGTCGCGCAGGCGGTCGACGAAGCCGTACCAGCCCTCTGCGTCGGCCCGGAAGGCGTCGCCGGTGTGGAACCAGAGGTTGCGGAAGGCCGCGACCGTCGCGTCGGGCATCCCGCAATAGCCCTGGAGGAAGGTGCCGGCCCGGCGCGGCCGCACCAGCAGTTCGCCCACCTGCCCGACGGGCACCGGCTCGTCGGTCGCGGGATCGGCGATCCGCACCTCGAACCACTCGTCGACCGGCCGGCCGCACGAGCCCGGCCGGAGCGGCGCGTCGAGCGGCATGTAGAAGGGGCAGTTGATCTCGGTGGTGCCGTAGAGCTCGACCGGCTTCGCCCCGAAGCGCGCCTGGAACGGCGCCGCCAGCGCCGGCACCAGCGGCACCGCCGTCACCGCCCGGAGCCGGTGGTCGCGGTCCTCCGGGGTCGGCGGCTGCTTCATCAGGAAGCTCATCATGGTGCCGAGCAGGTTGGTCACCGTGACGCCGTGCCGGCGGATGTCGCCGAGCCAGCCGCTGGCGCTGAAGCGCGGCGCCAGCACCAGCGGGATGCCCCACATCAGCGCGCCATACGCGCCGAGCAGGAGCGCGTTGGCGTGGAAGAGCGGCAGGCAGGTGTAGAGCACGTCGTCCGGCCCGATCCGCAGGACCTCGCCATAGACATGCCCGTTGAGGCGGAGATGGCCGTGCGGCAGCAGCGGCCCCTTCGACGGGCCGCTGGTGCCCGAGGTGAAGAGGATGGCGCCGACGTCGCCGACCGCGACCGCGACCGCGACCGGTCGCTCCGCGGCCTCGGCCAGTTCCGCGAAGGGCGCGACGGCGATCCCGGCCGGCGGGTCGCGATCGGGCATCGGCCCCGCGACCCAGAGCCGCCGCAGGTGCGGCAGGTTGCCGGCCGATGCGGCGACGGCGGCCAGATGGTCGGCCGCGACGACCATCGCCCGCGCCCGGGTGACGTTGGCGATGTGCTCGAGGAAGGCGCCCTTGAAGGCGGTGTTGATCGGCACGAAGACCGCGCCGGCACGCGCCACCCCGCACCAGAGCGCGACGAAGTCCGGCCCGTTCGGCAGCATCGCCAGCACCGGGTCGCCCTTGGCGACACCGGCCGCGATCAGGCCGTTGGCGATGCGGGTGGCGGCCCGGTCCATGGCGCCGAAGCTGACGGGCGGGCCGCCGACCGGACGCAGATAGTCCCGGTCGCCCTGCCGCTCGGCCTGTTCGGCGAGGACGCGGCCCAGCACCCAGCCCGAGATGTCGGTCGCCATCCGCCTATCCGGCCGCGAGGTCCTTCGCGGTGTCGCGCAGCCGGAACTTCTGGATCTTGCCGCTCGGCGTGCGCGGCAGCGCGTCGACCACCTCCAGCCGTTCCGGCCAGTAGTTGCGCGTAAGCTTGTGGCCCTCCAGGAACGCGGTCAGGTCCGCCAGCGTCAGGCTGGCGCCCGGCCGCGGCACGACGAAGGCGCAGGCGCGCTCGCCGAGCCGCGGGTCCGGCATGCCGACGACCGCGACCTCGGCAACGGCCGGATGCTGGTAGATCAGGCCCTCGACCTCGACCACCGGCACGTTCTCGCCGCCGCGGATGATGACGTCCTTGGTGCGCCCGGTGATGCGGATGTAGCCGGCCGCGTCCATCCGTGCGAGGTCGCCGGTGTCGAACCACCCCTCGGCGTCGACGCCGTAGAGCTCGGGCCGCTTCAGGTAGCCGAGGAAGTTGGAGCAGCCCCGCAGGTGCAGCCGGCCTTCGGCGCCGGGCGGCAGCGGGTTGCCGGCATCGTCGACGATGCGCAGCTCGATCCCCTCCATGGCGCAGCCGTCGGTCTCGCAGGCGCGCTCCGGCGGGTCGTCGAGGAGCGTCGTCGTCGCCGCCCCGTTCTCGGTCATGCCCCAGGCCGAGACGATGGTGGCGCCGAGGTTCTCGGTTGCGCGCCTCGCCACGGCCGAGGGGATCGGCGCCCCGGCGGAGAGGAAGATGCGCAGGCTGGCGAGGTCGGGCTTGCGCTCCTCCGCCACCGCCGTCAGGTCGGCGAGGAAGGGGGTGGAGGCCATGGTGAAGGTCACGCCCTCGGCCTTGATGTTGTCGGCGGCGCGGCCGGCATTCCAGATGTCCTGCAGGATGACGGGGCAACCCAGCATCACCGGCATCATCAGCCCGTACATGAAGCCGGTCTGGTGCGCGAGCGGCGAGGCCATCAGCACGACGTCGTCCCGCCCCAGGCCGAGCCGCCGGACGTAGGGCACGAGGTTGCTGACCAGCGTGTTCGCGCTGTGCATCAC
>NZ_JAYSFE010000094.1:0-8317 GCF_041913585.1 Allostella sp. | reverse complement strand
CCCGGCACCACCAGCACCTTGGCCTCGGCGAGGCCCAGCATGAAGCGCAGCTCGCGCTCGCGGAAGATCGGCATCAGCGGGTTGCTGACGGCGCCGATGCGCATGGCGGCGAGGTGGAGGGCGGTGAACTGCCACCAGTTGGGGAGCTGCCAGGAGACGACGTCGCCCGGCCCGACGCCGAGCGCCGCCAGCGCCGCGGCGATGCGGTCGACGCGCGCCGCCAGTTCGCCATAGGTGAGCCGGCTGGCCTGCCCGGTCGCGGAATTGTGGTCGACGACCGCGAGCCGGCCCGGCGCCTCGGCGGCCCAGCGGTCGAGATCGTCGAGGACGGTACGGTCGTGCCAGAGGCCCGCCGCGCGCATCGCCTGCGCGCGCTCGGGCGTCAGCATCGAGCGGATGGCGGCCACGGCCAGGCCCTCCGCCCGATCAGAGGTTCGATTCCGGCGGAAACGCCGGCTTGCGCTTCTCGCGATGGGCGGCCAGCCCTTCCTTGACGTCGGGCGACTGCCAGCCGAGGAACTCCAGCGCCAGCGAGGTGTCGAAGATCGGACCCGCCTGGCGCAGCCAGTTGTTGAGGGCGTACTTGGTCCAGCGGACGGCGTGCGGCGCGCCTTCGGCCAGCCGCGAAGCGACGGCGACCGCCTTGGCGTCGAGTTCGGCATCGTCGACGGCGAGCGAGACGAGGCCGATGCGTTCGGCCTCCGCACCCGATAGCGGCTCGCAGGTCATGAGGTAGTACTTGGCCTTGGCCATGCCGCACAGCAGCGGCCAGATGATCGCGGCATGGTCGCCGGCGGCGACGCCGAGCCGGGTGTGGCCGTCGATCAGGCGGGCGTCGTTGGCGGCGATCGAGACGTCGGCCAGCAGGCCGCAGACGAGGCCGGCGCCGACCGCCGGGCCGCGGATCGCGCTGACGATCGGCTTCGAGCAGTGGATGATGTTGTAGACGAGGTCGCGCGCCTCCTTCCAGTTGGCGGCGCGGGTGTGGAAGTCGGCGATGATGTTCTCGATCATACCGAAGTCGCCGCCGGCGGAGAACGCCTTGCCCTCGCCCTGCAGGATCACCGCCGAGACGCCGGGATCGGCGTCGATCTCGCGCCACAGGCCGGTCAGCTCGCCATGCATCACGGCGTCGGCGGCGTTGAGCTTGCCCGGGTTCGACATGGTGACGCGCAGCACCCGCGGGTGCGGCCAGTCGAACTTGAGGCGCTGGTAGCGGGCGTAGCGGTCGTCCCGGGCGGCGGCGTTCATGGGGCTTCCTCCGACGTTTCTATGAATTGAACGAACGTTCACTCGGCGCGATACTGCGACAAGCGATGGCGAAAAGTCCATCGACCTCGAAGGGTGGAACCATGCCGCAACTGCCTCCGGGCGCCGTCTGGGCACCCGACGCCGATTTCGTCGCCCGCAGCAACTGGCAGGCGTTCCTCGATGCCGAGGGCATGGCGGACTACGACGCCATGGCGGCGCGGGCGGATGCCGACCCCGACTGGTTCTGGGGCGCGCTCCTGCGCTACCTCGACCTCCCCTTCGCCACGCCCTGGCACCGGCTGCGGGACGACTCGCGCGGCCTGCCCTGGGTGCGCTGGTGCGTCGGCGGCACCACCAACCTCGCCCTGGCCGGCCTCGACCGCCACGTCGCGGGCGTCCGCTCGGCCCATCCGGCGATCGTCTGGGAGGGCGAGGACGGAAGCGTCCGCCAATGGAGCTACGCCGAGCTCGGCCGCGAGGTCGACCGACTGGCGCGCGGGCTGGCGGCGCTTGGCATCGGTCCCGGCTCGCCGGTCGGGCTCTACATGCCGATGGTGCCCGAGGCGGCGGCCGGCTTCCTGGCGCTGGCCCGGCTCGGCGCGATCGTGCTGCCCCTCTTCTCCGGCTTCGGCGCCGGCGCCATCGCCACCCGCCTCGGCGATGCCGAGGCGGTCGCGGTCCTGTGCGCGGACTCCTCCCTCCGCCGCGGCCGGCGGGTGCCGATGAAGGCCGAGATCGACGAGGCGGCGCGACTGGTGCCCAGCCTCCGCCACGTCGTCGTCCTGCACCAGGGCGGCGAGGCGCCATCGATGCAGCCCGGCCGCGACCATTGGTGGGAGGCGCTGCCGGACGGGCCGGCCGCGCCCACCCGGCCGCTGCCGGCGGACGCGCCGCTGCTCGTCGCCTACACGTCCGGCACGACCGGCCGGCCCAAGGGCACCGTGCACACCCATGTCGGCTTCCTCGCCAAGACGCTGCTCGACTTCCAGCTCGGCTTCGACATGAAGCCGTCCGACCGCCTCCTGTGGATGACCGACATCGGCTGGCTGGTCGGCCCGATCCAGATCGTCGCCGCGACGGCGCTCGGCGCGACCCTGGTGCTGGCCGAGGGCACGCCCGACTTTCCGGAGCCCGACCGGCTGTGGCGCCTCGTCGCCCGTCACCGCGTCAGCTTCCTCGGCCTCGGGCCGACGATCGCCCGGCTGATGGCGCGGCAGGGCGACGAAGCGCCGGCGCGGCACGACCTGTCGTCGCTGCGGCTTGCCGCCTCGACCGGCGAGCCCTGGGACGAGCGCGCCTGGATGTGGGTCTTCCGCCACGTGCTGGGCGGCACCCGGCCGCTCCTCAACTATGCCGGCGGCACCGAGGTCGGCGGCATCCTCGCGACCAACGTGCTGAAGCCGATCAAGCCCGCCAGCTTCAACGGTCCCCTGCCCGGCAGCGGCGCCGACATCGTCGACGAGGCCGGCCGCAGCGTGCCGCCCGGCACCGTCGGCGAGCTGGTGATGCGGGCGGCCCCCATGGGCATGACCCAGGGCCTGTGGCGCGAGCCGGAACGCTACATCGAGAGCTACTGGTCGCGCCTGCCGGGGATCTGGGTGCATGGCGACTGGGCCTCGCGCGATGCGGACGGATATTGGTACATCCACGGCCGCTCCGACGACACGATCAAGCTCGCCGGCAAGCGCACCGGGCCGGCCGAGATCGAAGCGGCGATGCTGGCGACGGGCCGCGTCGCCGACGCCGCCGCGGTCGCCCTGCCCGATCCGGTGAAGGGCCAGGCGGTCGCCTGCGTCGTGGTGCCGGCAGCCGGCGAGGTCGACGACGACCGCTTCCGCAAGACGCTGTCCGACGCCGTCGCCGAGGCGATGGGCGGTGCCTTCCGCCCATCCCGGGTGCTCGCCGTCGCCGACCTGCCGAAGACGCGCAACATGAAGACGATGCGCCGCGTCGTGCGCGCGGCTCTCACCGGCGAGGATCCCGGCGACCTTTCGACCCTGGTCAATCCGGAGGCCCACGCCGCGATCCGCGCGGCGGCCCTCAGAGAATGAGCAGGTCGGCGATGCCGATCTCCTGCGGCCGCACGCCGAGGAGGACGGCCCAGCTTCCGGCCCCGAGATCGAGGATCGTCGACTGGCCGGTATCGTGGGCGCGGGCCTGGAACGTCGCCTCGTCGACGATGCCGAGTTCGGCCGCGAACTGAAGCCGGTCGGTGCCGGGCGCGAAGTCCGAGACGACATCGATCGCACCGTCGGCGCCCAGCACGAAGCGGTCGGCGCCGTTGCCGCCCAGCAGCGTGTCGGCGCCGAGATCGCCTGCCAGCACGTCGTTGCCGTCGTCGCCGAAGAGAAGGTCGCCGCCCTGGCCGCCGCGCAGCAGGTCGGCCCCCGAGCCGCCCTCCAGCCGGTCGCCGTCGGCGCCGCCGTTCAGCGTGTCGGCCCCGCCATCGCCGAGGATCGTGTCGGCGCCGCGATCGCCGTTGAGCAGGTCGCCACCGTCGCCGCCGAGGATCCGGTCGTGGCCCTGGCCGCCCCAGACCGTGTCGTCGCCGCCGGCCGCGCCCGCATCGTCGTCGCCCCGGACGGTGTCGTCGCCGGTACCGCCGGCAAGGAAGTCGGCGCCGCCCATGCCGAGGATGCTGTCGTTGCCTCCGAAGCCGGCGAGGATGTTGGCGGCGCCGTTGCCCTCGAGAACGTTGGCGCCGTCGTTGCCGTCGCCGTTGCGCTCCTCGGCGCCGAGCAGCGTCAGGTTGGCGATGCCGTCGGGCAGGCGCAGCGAGGCATGGCTCGACAGCCGGTCGATCGCGTCCTCGGGCACGAGGGCGGCGGCTTCCTCGTGCGTCGCCACCTCGCGCGACGCGCCACCCGCGACGGGGGCCGGGCCGGGGTCGCGCTCCACCGTCTCCGGCGCGACCGTCCAGGCCCAGCCGACCGGCGTCGGATCGGGGTTCCCGGCGGCATCGATCGCCCGGGCCTCGAAGAGATGGGCGCCGGCCGCCAGCCCGACCAGGAGGACCGGGTCGCCGACCTCCTGCCAGACGCCGCCGTCGAGCCGCCCCTCGAACCGCGCCCCGGCCTCGTCGGCGGCGAGGTCGAGGACGGCGATCGCAGCCGCCGAGATCGCCGGCGGCCCGGAGAGGATCGCCGTCGCCGGCGGCTGGCGGTCGTCGCCGACGAACCACGCATGGGCGGCCGGGGTCGGATCGGCATTGCCGGACGGGTCGACGGCGCGGACCAGGAGCTGGTGGGCGCCCGGGGCCAGCCCCTGCATGACGAGCGGGTTGAGCACCGTCAGGAACGGGCCGCCGTCGAGCGCGACCTCGAACGCGGACTGCGCCTCGTCCGACGCGAAGACGAAGCTCGCATCGGTGCCGGCGCCGGTCGCCGGCGGGCCGGAGAGGATGCTGGTGTCGGGCGGAACGGTGTCGGCCGACGGGCCCTCCACGGCCCAGTCGTAGACCGCGGGCGTCGGGTCGACGTTGCCGGCCGGGTCGGTGGCGCGGACGAGGAGGCGGTGCGAGCCGGGCGCCAGCCCGGCGAAGGTCGCGGTCCCGTCCGATGCCGTCCAGGCGCCGCCGTCGAGGGCGGTTTCGTAGGCCACTCCCGCCTCGTCGGAGGCGAAGACGAACCCGGCCGATGTCGACGGATCGACCGGCGGCGGGCCGGTCGCGACGAAGGTGTCGGGTGGCACCGTGTCGGCGCCGGGATCGACCCCGCTGAGGACCGCGAAATCGAGCGGGCTGGCGCTCGCGGCCGTGCGCAGGTCGACGAGCAGGCGCGTGCCCTCGGGCGTGCCGTCGGAGATCCAGAGCTCGCGGCCGGTCGTCCCGTCGTCGGCGCTGAAGACCAGGCGGTCCCCGACGACGACCAGCGACTGCGGGTCCGAGCCGTTCAGGCCCGGGGCAATGTCGGCGACCCGGCGGGTGCCGTCGGCGCTGCCGTCCGAGCGCCACAGTTCGCGCCCGGCCGCCGCGTCGATCGCCGCGAAGTAGAGGATGCCGTCGAGCACCGCGAAGCCGCCCGGAGAGGACGAGAGGCCGCTCGGGAGAATGTCCGACACGAGCGTCGCTGTGGTGCCGTCGAAGCGCCAGAGTTCCTCGCCCTCGGGCCCGCCATTGGCGGAGAAATAGAGGGCATCGTCGTAGAAGGCGGGCGCGCCGGCGGCCGACCCGGTGGCCCCGGCCACGATGTCGACGGCGAGTGTCGTTCCGGCCGCGGTGCCGTCCGTCGCCCAAAGTTCGCTGCCGGCGACGCTGTCGGCGGCGGCGAAGTGGAACCGGCCGTCGAGCCAAGCGCCCGGCTGGTCGGTGACGGCGACGCCCGCCGCCGACAGCCGCTCGGTTCCGGCCTCGGTCCCGTCGCTGCGCCACAGGCCGCGATCCCCCGCCGCGCCCGCGACGAACAGGAGATCGCCGTCCGGCGTCGCGCCGACCGCGACCGGCTCGGACCCCGCGTCGCCGGGGAGGAGATCGCGCACCATCCGGGCGGCCGCCTCGCCCGGGCGCGCCAGCCAGAGCTCGCGGCCGTGGGTGCCGTCGTCGGCCGCGAACCATAGCGCGCCGTCGACCGCGGCGAGGCCGGTGCCGCCCGACCCGTCGGTGGCCGCCAGAGGATCGACGACGGCGGTTCCCTGCGTCGTGCCGTCGGTCGACCAGAGCACGTAGCGGTCGCCGTCGAGCCCGAAGAACCACGCCGTCGCCCCGTCGGCGACGGTATCGTAGGGGCCGGCGACATCGCCGAGCAGCGCCGCGCCGCCCGGGGTGGCATCGCTGCTCCACAGTTCCCAGGCCGGCGGCGAGCCGGTCAGCGCGACGAACAGGAGCTTGTCGGCCAATCGCCCTTCCCGATGCTGCCTGTCCGCAATCCGATCATAGGATGCGGATTCAGACAACCCTCAATGGCAATGGCGGCTCACTCGGGCGGCTCGGCGATGCCGCCATGGGCGGACGACCAAGCGCCGGGATCGCGCAGGAAGGCGCGTAGTTCGGCCAGCCGGGCGGTCGGGAACGCCGCGGTGCGCTCGGCCTCCGCCAGCACGTCCCACCAGGTGGCGAGCGCATGGAGGTGCAGCCCGATCGCGGCGAAGCGCTCGGCCACCCCGGGGAAGATGCCGTACTGGAAGACGACGAACGCATGGTCGACCTGCGCCCCCGCCTGGCGCAGCGCGCGGCAGAAGGCGAGCTTGCTGGCGCCGTCGGTGGTCAGGTCCTCGACCAGCAGCGTCCGGGCGCCGGCCGCCGAGATGCCCTCGATCTGGGCGGCCGGTCCGAACCCCTTGGCGCGCTTGCGCACGAACTGCATCGGCAGCATGAGGCGGTCGGCGATCCAGGCGGCGAAGGGCACGCCCGCGGTCTCGCCGCCCGCCACCTGGTCGAGCCGCTCGAAGCCGATGTCGCGGACGATGGTGGCGACCGCGAAGTCGGTGACGGCGCGGCGGATGCGCGGATAGGAGATGAGGCGGCGGCAGTCGACATAGACCGGGCTCGCCCAGCCGCTGGTCAGCATGAAGGGATGGTCGCCCCAGAACTGCACGGCATCGATTTCGAGCAGCATGCGGGCGGTCAGCGCGCGGATCTCGGCCGCGGACGGGATCGTCCCGATCATGCCGCCACCTCGCCGCCGGTCGCTTCGCACAGCGCGAGGTGCAGCAGTTCGGCGCCGGCCCGGAAGTCGGCCATGTCCATCCGTTCCTCGGGGTTGTGGGAGCCCTTGTCGTTGCGGATGAAGATCATCGCCGACGGAACCCCCTCGTTGGCGAAGATGGCCGCGTCATGGCCGGCGCCGCTCGGCACCGTCTCGACCGGCAGGCCGAGCCGGCCGCTCAGCGCCAGCAGGCGCTTCACCATCCCCTCGTCCATGCGCGCTGGCTGGGAATCGAGCCGGCGGTCGAAGACGAACTCGACCTTGCGGGCGCGCTCGATCGCGCGGGCCTCGGTCCGCATCAGGTGGTAGAAGGCCTCCAGCGTGTCGCGGCTCTGGCTGCGCACCTCGAAGCTGAAGGCGGCCTCGCCGGGGATGCGGCTGATGGCGTGCTCGGCCGGGTTGGTGCCGACGATGCCGAAGGTGACGACGAGGTCGAGGCCCTGCTCCTGGAGCACCCGCCAATGCTCGTCGAGCCGCGCCATCAGCTCGGCCATCGCCAGCACGGCGTCGCGGCGCAGCCAGCGCGGCACGGCGCCGGAATGACCGGCCTCGCCGCGGCACAGCACGCGCGCGTGGCGGACGTTGCCGCGGATGCCGGTGACGACCGCGGTCGGCAGGGTGCGCGCCACCAGCACCGGCCCCTGCTCGATGTGCAGTTCGAAGTAGCCGGCGACGGCCGCCGGGTCGAGCAGCCGCTCGCCCGCTCGGATGCGGGCGAGGTCGGCCCCGGCGGCCGCCATCGCCTCGGCCAGGACATGGCCGCCCGAGCGGTGCTTCAGCGCGAGGTCGTCGGCCGACAGCCGGCCGAAGAGCGCCGACGACCCGATGTAGGCCTTGCCGTACCAGGCGCTCTCCTCGCCGCGGATCGCCATCAGCCGCGGCGGCCGGCGTGGCGCCAGCCCGTCCGCCTGCATCCGCAGGAGCGACAGCAGGCCGGCGACGACGCCGGCCGCGCCGTCGAAATTGCCGCCCTGGGGCACCGAATCGAGATGCGAGGCGACGACGACGCACGGCCGGTCGGGCGTCGGCGACAGCCCGTCCGGCGTCGCCGGCAGGGTGATCGCGAGATTGGCGGCGGCGTCGCGGACGGCGATCAGGCCGTGCCGGCGCGCCGTCTCCTCGACGAGGTCGAAGGCGGCGCCCTCGCCGGCCCCGTAGGTCTCGCGCGTGATGCCGACGCCGTCGGCGCCGATCTCCGCCAGGCCGGCGAAGAGCCCGGCCGCGACCGCGTCCAGGTCCACGCCCGGGAGGATGCGTCCTTCCATTCGCGATGATCCCCGATCCCCGGACCGGGCGCAATCGCCGGCGCGTGACAGGCGAGGGCCGCGGCTGGTTGAATGCGCGGCCGAATCAGCCCCCTGCCCAGCCATTCCGGAGGACCGATGTCTCGACCCGATCTCATCCTGCGCGGCGGCGCGGTCATC
>NZ_JAYSFE010000093.1:13780-19258 GCF_041913585.1 Allostella sp. | reverse complement strand
CTTCATCGCCACCATGTTGGCGTCGAAGGCGGCGGCACCGATGTCGTCGCGCTCGAGCGTCACGGTCGCCGGCAGCACGATGTCGGCGTGGCGCGCCGTCGCCGTCCACACGGAATCCTGCACGATCAGCGTGTCGACGCGGGCGAAGGCCCGGCGCAGCCGCGCCAGGTCCTGGTGGTGGTGGAACGGGTTGCCGCCCGCCCAGTAGACCAGCCGGATGTCCGGGTAGGTCATGCGCCGGCCGTCATAGTCGAAGGGCTCGCCCGGATGGAGCAGCATGTCGGCGATGCGGGCGACCGGGATGAAGGGCCGGATCGGGTTCTGCCCTTGCGACAGGGTCGGCGTCGGCACGTCGAGCGCCGGCTTGCCGATATTGGCGAGCGAGCCCAGGCCGTAGGCGAAGCCGCCGCCCGGCAGACCGACCTGTCCCAGCATCGCCGCCAGGGTCAGCGCCATCCAGATCGGCTGCTCGCCATGCTCGGCGCGCTGCAGCGACTGGCTGACGACGACGAGGGTGCGCCGGCCGGCCATCCGCCGGGCGAGCGCCCGGATCGCCTCGGCCGCCATGCCGCAGATCGGCGCCGCCCAGTCGGCGTCCTTGGCGACCCCGTCGGCGCGCCCGGCGAGATAGTCCTCGAACACCGGGTAGCCGGCGGTGAAGCGGTCGAGGAAGGCGCGGTCGTGGAGCCCCTCCGCCACCAGGGTGTGGGCGAGGCCCAGCATCAGCGCGGTGTCGGTGCCGGGCGCGATCGGCAGCCACTCCGCCTCGGCCTCGGCGGGCAGGTCGTCGCGCAAGGGGCCGACGACGACGAACTCCGCCCCCCGGCGGCGGGCGGCGGCGATATGGCCGCGGGCGAGGTGGCGGCTGGTGCCGCCGCTGCCGACGGTGGCGTTCTTGATCGCCATCCCGCCGAAGGCGACGACGAGGTCGGTTTCCCGTTCCAGGTGGGACCAGGCGAAGCTGCGCCTCGCATAGTCGACGAAGTTGCCGAGCACGCGCGGCAGGATGACGGCCGCCGCCCCGGCGCTGTAGCTGTTGACCGAGCGGACATAGCCGCCGAGCAGGTTGAGGAAGCGATGGACCTGGCTCTGAGCGTGGTGGAAGCGCCCGGCGCTCGACCAGCCGTAGGAGCCGCCGAACACCGCCTCCGGCCCGGGCCCGTCATAGACGCGGGCGAGCTCGGTGGCGACCCGGTCCAGCACCTCGTCCCAGGGGACGGCGACGAATTCCTCGCGGCCGCGCATCGGGTCCGGCCCGGCCCCGCGCTCCAGCCAGCCGCGCCGCACCATCGGCCGGGCGATGCGCGCCGGGTGGCGCGCCGCTGCCGGGATGTTCGCCAGCAGGGGCGACGGGTCGGGATCGGCCGGATGCGGCGCCACGGCGACGCCGTCGCCCGTCTTCCAGGCGGTGAAGGCGCCCCAGTGCGAACTGTGGGAAACGCGGATCGCGCCGTCGTCCATGACGAACTCTCCCGAAGCGGACGCGGGTCAGCGCCCGATCTGGGCGCGGTGGCGCAGCAGGTGGTCGGCCAGCACGCAGGCCATCATCGCCTCGCCGACCGGCACGGCGCGGATGCCGACGCAGGGGTCGTGGCGGCCCTTGGTGACGATCTCCGTCTCCTCGCCGGCGACGGTCACGGTGCGGCGCGGCGCCAGGATCGAGCTCGTCGGCTTGACCGCGAAGCGGGCGACCACCGGCTGGCCGGTGGCGATGCCGCCGAGGATGCCGCCCGCCTGGTTGGAGGTGAAGTGCGGCCGGCCGTCCTCGATGCGCATCTCGTCGGCATTCTCCTCGCCGGAGAGCGCGGCCGCGGCGAAGCCGGCGCCGATCTCGACGCCCTTGACGGCATTGATGCTCATGAAGGCGGAGGCGATGTCGCTGTCGAGCTTGCCGTAGATCGGCGCGCCGAGGCCCGCGGGCACGCCGTCGGCGACGATCTCGATGACCGCGCCCGCCGACGACCCCGCCTTGCGGACGCCGTCGAGATAGCCTTCCCAGCTCTGCGCCGTCACCCGGTCGGGACACCAGAAGGGGTTGTCCTCGACCGCGTCCCAGTCCCAGCGCGCGCGGTCGATGGCGTGCGGGCCGATCTGGACGAGCGCGCCGCGCACCTGGACCGTCTCGCCCAGCACCTTGCGGGCGACGGCGCCGGCGGCGACCCGGGCCGCCGTCTCGCGCGCCGAGGACCGGCCGCCGCCGCGATAGTCGCGGATGCCGTACTTGGCCCAGTAGGTGAAGTCGGCGTGGCCGGGCCGGAACTTGTCCTTGATCTCCGCATAGTCCTTGGACCGCTGGTCCTCGTTGCGGATCATCAGGCTGATCGGCGTGCCGGTGGTGACGCCCTCGAAGACGCCGGACAGGATCTCGACCCGGTCCGGCTCGCGGCGCTGGGTCGTGAATCGCGACTGGCCGGGCTTGCGGCGGTCGAGCCAGACCTGGATGTCGTCCTCGGCGAGCGGGATCAGCGGCGGCACCCCGTCGACGACGACGCCCAGCGCCGGCCCGTGGCTCTCGCCCCAGGTGGTGAAGCGGAAGAGATGCCCGAAGGTGTTGAAGGACATGGAGCGGCGGCCGCCCGTCAGACCGTGGCGATGTCGGGCGCCGATGCGTTCTTCATGCCGACGACGTGGTAGCCGCAATCGACGTGATGCACCTCGCCCGTCACCCCGGAGGCGAGGTCGCTGAGGAGATAGAGCCCGGAGCCGCCGACGTCCTCGATGGTGACGTTCCGCTTCAGGGGCGCGTTGTACTGGTTCCACTTCAGGATGTAGCGGAAGTCGCCGATCCCCGAGGCGGCCAGCGTCTTGATCGGCCCGGCGGAGATGGCGTTGACGCGGATACCGTCGCCGCCGAGGTCGGCCGCGATGTAGCGCACGCTCGCCTCCAGCGCGGCCTTGGCGACGCCCATGACGTTGTAGTGCGGCATCACCTTCTCGGCGCCGTAGTAGGTCATGGTCACCATCGCGCCGCCCGGTCCCATCATCGCCGCGGCGCGGCGCGCGATGTCGGTGAAGGAGTAGCAGGACACCAGCATCGACTGGACGAAATTGTCCCGGCTGGTATCGACGTAGCGCCCCTTCAGCTCCTCCTTGTCGGAATAGGCGATGGCGTGGACCAGGAAATCGAGCCCACCCCACTTTTCCTGGAGGCTGGCGAAGACGGCATCGAGGCTGGCCTCGTCGAGGACGTCGCACGGCAGCAGCACGTCCGAGCCGACCTGCTCGGCCAGCGGCCGCACCCGCTTCTCCAACGCGTCGCCCTGATAGGTGAAGGCGAGGCGGGCACCGGCGCCCGCCACCGCCTGGGCGACGCCCCAGGCGATCGAGCGGTCGTTGGCCACCCCCATAATCAGGCCCCTCTTGCCGGCCATCAGCGGCCGTGCTTCCTGCATGCGTGCCTCGCTCGCAATCGATCCCGCGGACGGCGGGCATCCTACACCATCGAATCGGACCGGCAACGCGGCCGACCCGCCGCCATCTCGACGCCCGTCGCCGGACCGGGCCACGCTATATAGTCGAACCATGACCTTTGTTCGCCCATGAACCGCACCCGCTCCGACTGGGAAGCCTCGCTCCGCCGCGGCGTCCGGGCCGTGGCCGACCGGCTGCGCATGACCGGCGGATTCAGCCTCTACGCGCTCCGCCGCTTCTATTTCGACCATTGCCTGGAGGCGGCCGGCTCGCTCAGCTACACGTCGCTGCTGGCGATCGTGCCCGCCTTCGCCGTCGGCCTGTCGGCGCTCACCGCCTTTCCGCTCTATGCCGACGCGCGCCAGGCGATCTCGCAGATGATCCTGCGCAACCTCGTCCCCCAGGTCGGCGAGGTCGTCGACACCTACGTCACCCAGTTCGCGGGCGCGGCCGTGCAGCTGACCGCGGTCGGCATCGTCGGCCTCGCCGTCACCGCGGTGCTGCTGCTCGCCACCATCGAATGGCGCTTCAACTTCATCTGGCGGGTGCCGACCGAGCGGCCGTGGCTCGGCCGCATCCTCGCCTACTGGGCGATCCTGACGCTCGGCCCGCTGCTGCTCGGCGCCAGCCTGTCGCTGTCGAGCCGGGTGCTGGCGCTGGCCGAGGAGGCGGGGCTGGGCGTGGTGCTGTCCCGGGCGGCGTGGGGCTTCCCGTTCCTGCTCTCCGTCGCCGCCTTCTCCGGGCTCTACCTCATCATCCCGAACCGGACGGTGCGCTGGGGCGACGGCATCATGGGCGGGCTGGTCGCCGCCGTGCTGTTCCAGCTCATCCAGTCGGGCTTCGGCTACTACGTCACCCGCTTCGTCAGCTATCAGGCGGTCTACGGCGCCATCGCCGCCCTGCCGATCTTCCTGCTCTGGATGTACCTGACCTGGGCCGTCGTGCTGTTCGGCGCCGTGGTCGCGGCCGGCCTGCCCGACTGGCGGGCCGAGCGGTTCGGCGGCCGGACCTCCGGCACGCACACCCTGACGCTGGCGCTCAGCCTCGCCATCCTCGACGGGCTGCGCGCGCCGGGCGGCCGCCGCGTGCGCGAACTGGCGCGCCGGCTCGGCCTCGCCGCCACCATGGTCGACGACCGGCTGCACGCCCTCTACGAGGCGGGCTACGTGGCGCCGACGGGGGGCGGCCGCTGGCTGCTCGCGCGCGACCTGCACGAGGCGACGGTGGACGGCCTCGCCCACGCGCTCGGGCTGCACCGGGCGGGCGAGCTCGGCCCGGAGTTCCCGTCGGCCGCCTGGACGCCGCGCTTCAACGCCATGATGCGCAGCCTGTCCCGGGCCGAGCAGACCGCCCTCGACATCCCGATCGCCGCCGTCCTCGACGAGCCGGCGCCACCGGTGCCGGACTATTCGGCCTCGTCGCGGCGCACCCGGTAGGGGTGCTTGGCCGACCACGTCTCGACGAGCCGGCGCAGTTCGTCGTCCACCGTCTCGGGCAGGGTGACGGCCAGCGTCACGTAATGGTCGCCACGGGCCCCGCCGGGACCCGCGAGGCCCTTGCCGCGCAGCCGCATGCGGCGGCCCTGGTTGGCACCGGGCGGCACCTTGAGGCCGACCGTGCCGTCGATCGTCTCGACGCGGATGGTGGCGCCCAGCACCGCCTCCGCCAGCGTCACCGGCACCGTCGAGACGATGTCGGCACCCTCGCGGGCCAGGTCCGGGTGCGGCTCGATCTCGATCGCGACATAGACGTCGCCGCCGCCCATCTCCGGCGGCGCCTGGCCGCGCAGCCGCAACTGCTGGCCATCCTCCGTCCCGGGCGGGATGGTGACGTTGACGACGCGGCCGTCGGGAAGCTGCAACGGCCGCTTGCCGCCGCGCGCCGCCTCCAGGAATGGCACCCGCAGCGTCAGCCGGATGCCGTGGCCGTCGCCCGGGTCGGGCGGCGCCTGGTGCTGCCGGCGGCCGCGGCCGAAGAGGTCGGCGAAGATGTCGTCGGCGAACTCGAAATTGAAGCGCCCGCCGCCGGCCTGCCCCGTCCCGCCATGGCCCGTCCCGCCATGGCCCG
>NZ_JAYSFE010000093.1:0-13680 GCF_041913585.1 Allostella sp. | reverse complement strand
GATTTCCCTCGGGTTTTCAGATGGGTACGCCCACTTGCCGCATCCAGGACGGACAGGATGGAAAAAATGCGCGGACGCCCTATCCTGGCCGCCTTCCGGCCCGTCCGGCACCCCGACCCCGGGTATCATGGTAGCATCATGGACGAAATCCGCACCGCCGATCCGCTCCGCCTCTTCGCCGACTGGCTGGCGGAGGCCGAGAAGACCGAACCCAACGATCCCAACGCGATGGCGCTGGCGACGACGACGCCGGGCGGCTTCCCTTCCGTCCGCATGGTGCTGCTGAAGCACGCGGACGCCGACGGCTTCGTCTTCTACACCAACCTCGAGAGCCGGAAGGGCGGCGAACTGGCCGCCAACCCGCGCGCGGCCCTGCTCTTCCACTGGAAGTCGCTGCGGCGCCAGATCCGGGTCGAGGGCGCGGTCGCGCCGGTGTCGGCGGAGGAGGCCGACGCCTATTTCCACTCGCGGCCGCGGGCGAGCCAGATCGGCGCCTGGGCCTCGGCCCAGTCGCGGCCGCTGGAAAGCCGATTCCACCTGGAGAAGCAAGTCGCCGCCTACACCGCCCGCTACGCCATCGGCACCGTGCCGCGGCCGGCCCACTGGTCCGGGTTCCGCGTCGCACCGGAGCGGCTGGAGTTCTGGCAGGACCGGCCGTTCCGCCTGCACGACCGGCTGATCTTCGCCCGCGGCGCCGACGGCTGGACGACCGAGCGCCTGTTCCCGTGACCGCGGCTGCGGTCCGCGACCCGGCGGTCACCGCGCGCCTGCTGCGCCGGGCCGGCCGCGCCTCGGTCGCGGTCGCCGCCAGCCTGATCGCGATGAAGGTGGCCGCCTACGTCGCCACCGACTCCGTCGCCCTGCTCTCGAGCCTTCTCGATTCGCTGCTCGACCTCGCCGCCTCGGTCGTCAACATGCTGGCGATCCGCCATGCCCTGGTGCCGGCGGACGACGAGCACCGGTTCGGCCACGGCAAGGCCGAGCCGCTGGCCGGCCTCGCCCAGGCCGCCTTCATCGCCGGGTCGGCGGTGCTGCTGTTCTTCGAGGCGGGGCGGCGGCTGGTCGACCCGCAGCCCGTCTCCAACACCGGGGTCGGCGTCCTGGTGATGGTGGTCAGCATCCTCGCCTCGCTCGCCCTCGTCGTCTTCCAGCGCCACGTCATCCGGCGCACCGGATCGGTCGCCGTCGGCGCCGACTCCCTGCACTACCAGAGCGACCTGCTGCTCAACGGCTCGGTCATCCTGTCGCTGCTGGCGAGCCGCTGGCTCGACCTGCCGTGGCTCGATCCGCTCTTCGGCATCGGCATCGGCCTCTTCATCCTGTGGAGCGCGTGGCAGATCATCCGCCTGTCGGTGACGCAGCTCATGGACCGGGAACTGCCGGACGAGGACCGGGCGCGCATCCGCACCATCGCCAGGGCCCATCCCGACGTCATCGACGTCCACGACCTGCGCACGCGCAGCGCCGGACCGCACGCCTTCGTCCAGCTCCATGTCGAACTCGACGGCGGCATGCCGCTGCGCCGGGCGCATGCGGTCGCCGATGCGGTCGAGGCGGCGATCCGCGCCGCCTTTCCCCATGCCGAGATCATCATCCACCAGGATCCCGCCGGAATGGAGCGGAACGCGCCGTCGGCGAATTGAGTGGCGGGAAACCCGCCCGATCCTCTATTCTGCGGCCCCGATCTTGCTTCGATGACGGGACTCCATGCGGCCGGTCCGACCAGGGGCCGGCGCGCGAGCGGAGCGGGCCGCGCCCGAGGCGCGACGGAACGGGTGACTTCGAGCGATGCGCGTCGGTACGCAGCTTCTGGTGATCGCGATCATGGCCGGGGTGGGCGGCGGCGGCTGGTACTACTGGCAGTCGCAGGCCGTCGGCAAGGTGGCGACCGCCACCGCGCAGGCCCCGAGGGCCCCGACGGTCGTCGTCGATGTCGTGCGCGCCGAGCGCGGGCTGGTCGAGGAGCGGGTCGAATCGGTCGGCACCGCGCGCGCCAACGAGGCCGTCACCGTCACCGCCAAGCTGACCGGCATCGTCTCGGCCATCGGCTTTCGCGAAGGCCAGCGGGTGCAGGCGGGCGATCTGCTGATCGAGCTGGAATCCCGTCAGGCCCGCGCCGAGCTCGATGAGGCCCGGGCCAATCTCGACGAATACCGCCGACGGCTGCAGCGGGCCGACGCCCTGCGCCGCTCCGGGGCGGTGACCGAGGCGCGGTACGACGAGGCGACGGCGCTGGTCCAGGCCGGCACCGCCCGCGTCAAGTCGATGGAGGCGCGCCTCGCCGACCTGCGGATCGTCGCGCCCTTCGCCGGCAAGGTCGGCCTGCGGCAGGTCAGCCTCGGCAATCTCGTGCAGCCCGGCACGGCGGTGACGACGCTCGACGACGTCGGCCGCATCAAGATGGAGTTCGCCCTGCCGGAGGTGACGGTGGGCCGCCTGCGCATCGGCCTGCCGGTCTCGGCCCGCTCGGCGGCCTATCCGGGCCGCGTCTACCAGGGCCTGGTGCGGGCGATCGACACGCGCATCGACCCGGTGACCCGCTCGGTCCGGGTCAACGCCGAGTTCGACAACGGCGACGGCAGCCTGCTGCCCGGCATGTTCCTGATGGTCGAGATGGTCGCCGAGCGCCGCGAGGATGCGGTGCTGGTGCCGGAAGAGGCGGTGGTGCCGGAGGGCACCCGCCAGTACCTGTTCGTCGTCCGCGACGGCCGGGCGCGCCGCGTCGAGGTCACGCTCGGCGAGCGCCTGCCGGGCAAGGTCGAGATCGCGCGCGGCATCGCCGTCGGCGACCAGATCATCCTGCGCGGCACCCAGAAGATCCGAGAGGGCAGCGCGGTGACCGTGTCGCCGGCATCCGGCAGCTGAGCCGATGGTCCTCTCGGACGTCTCGATCAAGCGGCCGGTCTTCGCCACCGTCCTCAGCCTGCTGCTGGTCGTCCTCGGGCTCGCCGCCTTCCTGCGGCTGCAGGTGCGCGAATATCCCGACATCGACCCGCCGATCGTCTCGATCTCCACCACCTACACCGGCGCCTCGGCGGAGGTCGTCGAGAACCAGGTGACGGAGCCGCTGGAATCGGCCGTCGCCGGCATCGAGGCGATCAAGACGATCAACTCCGTCAGCCGCGACGAGCGGTCGGAGATCACGATCGAGTTCCAGCTCGGCCGCGACATCGAATCGGCGGCGAACGACGTCCGCGACAAGGTCGCGCGCGCCCTCGACGACCTGCCCGAGACCGTCAAGACGCCGATCATCGCCAAGGTCGACGCCGACGCCCGCGCCATCATCTGGGTGGCGGTGGTGAGCGAGCGCCGCACCGCCCTGGAACTGACCGACTTCATCGATCGCCAGCTCAAGGACCGGTTCTCGCTGATCGAGGGCGTGGCCAGCGTCATCATCTCGGGCGAGCGGCGCTACGCCATGCGCATCTGGCTGTCGCGCGAGGAGATGGCGGCGCGCGGCATCACCGTCCCCGACATCGAGGGCGCGCTGCGCAAGCAGAACGTCGAGCTGCCGAGCGGCCGGCTCGAATCGCGCAGCCGCGAACTGACGGTGCGCACCGACGCCCGCCTCGCCACGCCCGAGACCTTCGCCGCGATCATCCTCAAGACCGACGCCTACGGCTACCAGGTGCGGCTGGGCGAGGTCGCGCGGGTCGAGCGCGGGGCGGAGGACGAGCGTGGCCAGTTCCGCGTCGACGGGCGCACCGCCGTCGGTATCGGCATCGTCCGCCAGTCGAAGGGCAACACGATCGCCGTCGCCGAGGGGGTCAAGGCCGAGGTGGCGCGGCTCGCCGGCAACATCCCCGACGACATCCGCCTCGTCATCGGCTACGACGAATCGGTCTTCATCGACCAGTCGATCCACGAGGTCTTCCACGCCCTGACGGTCGCGGTCGTCCTCGTCGTCGTGGTGATCTTCCTCTTCCTGCGCTCCTGGCGGGCGACGATCATCCCGGCGGTCGCGATCCCGGTGTCGGTCACCGCGACCTTCATCGTCCTCGGCGCCCTCGGCTTCTCGATCAACGTGCTGACGCTGCTGGCGCTGGTGCTGACCATCGGCCTCGTCGTCGACGACGCCATCGTCGTGCTCGAGAACATCGACCGCCGCATCGACGAGGGCGAGCCGCCGCTGCTCGCCGCCTATCGCGGCGCCCGGCAGATCGCCTTCGCCGTCATCGCCACCACGCTGGTCCTGGTCGCGGTCTTCGTCCCGATCTCGTTCATGTCGGGCACCACCGGGCGGCTCTTCACCGAGTTCGGCATCGCGCTCGCGGCATCGGTCATCTTCTCGGGCTTCGTCGCCCTGTCGCTGACCCCGATGATGTGCTCGAAGCTGCTCCAGGCCAAGCACAGCCACGGCCGCCTCTTCCGCTGGAGCCAGGCCTTCTTCGACGGCCTGAACGCCGGCTACCGATGGCTGCTCGCGCGCGCGCTGGCCGCGCCCCTGGTCGTCCTGGCGCTGGGGCTCGTCGTCTCGGCCGCCGCCTACGGCCTCTACCAGGCGCTGCCCAAGGAGTTCGCGCCGATCGAGGATCGCGGCCTGGCGCTGATCCCGATCACCGCGCCCGAGGGCTCGACCCTGGCCTACACGGCGAACGAGACCGCCAAGGTCGAGGACATCGTGCGCCCCTACATCGAGGGCGGCGAGGCGCGCACGGTCTTCTCGATCGTCGCGCCCGGGCTGGCGCGGCCGGCGCCGGTCAACCGCTCGCTCGTCATCGTCCGCTTCAAGCCGTGGAAGGAGCGGGCGCGCAAGCAGCAGGCGATCGTCCAGGAGATCTTCCCGAAGCTGCTCGCGGTGCCCGGAATCCGGGCCTTCGCGGTCAATCCGCCGAGCCTCGGCCAGCGCGGCTACCAGCCGCCGGTGCAGGTGGTGATCGGCGGTTCCGACTACGCCACCGTCAAGGAGTGGTCGGACCGGCTGATCGAGCGGCTCTCGACCAACCCGCGCCTGCTCAACCTCGACACCGACTACCGGCTGTCGCGGCCGGAACTGCGCGTCCATGTCGATCGCCCCAGGGCGGCCGCGCTCGGCGTGCCGATCGAGGACATCGGCCGCTCGCTGCAGACGATGCTGGGGTCGCGCGAGGTCACGACCTACGTCGACCGCTCGCGCGAGTACAAGGTGATGGTGCAGGCGCGGGTCGAGGACCGCGTCCGGCCGGCCGACCTCGCCACCATCTTCGTGCGCTCGGCGACGACCCAGGAGCTCATCCCGCTGTCCAACCTGACGACCCTGAGCGAGGTCGCGGGGCCGCCGCAGCTGACCCGCATGGACCGGCTGCCCTCGATCACCATCTCGGCGTCGCTGCCGCCCGGCTATGCGCTGGGCGACGCGCTGGCCGACGTCGAGCGCGTCATCGCCGAGGTGCTGCCGCCGCTCGCCCGCATCGGCTACAAGGGGTCGTCGCTCGAGTACAAGGAAGCCTCCTCCAGCGTCTACATCACCTTCCTGCTGGCGCTGCTGATCGTCTTCCTGGTGCTGGCGGCGCAGTTCGAAAGCTACATCCATCCGCTCATCATCATGCTGGCAGTGCCGCTGGCGGTGACCGGCGGGCTGGGCGCGCTGCTGCTGACCGGCCAGAGCCTCAACATCTACAGCCAGATCGGCATGATCCTGCTGATCGGCCTGATGGCGAAGAACGGCATCCTGATCGTCGAGTTCGCCAACCAGCTGCGCGACGAGGGCATGTCGATCCACGACGCCGTCCTGAAGGCCTCCGTCGTGCGCCTGCGCCCGATCCTGATGACCAGCATCGCCACCATCTTCGGCGCCGTGCCGCTCGCCGACGCGACCGGGGCCGGTGCCGAGGCGCGCTCGGCGCTCGGCTGGGTCGTCATCGGCGGCATGGCGGTGGCGACGGTGATGACGCTGTTCCTGATCCCGGCGCTCTACCTGCTGCTCGCCCGCTTCACCAAGACGACGGGCGCGATCGCCCGCGAGCTCGGCCGCCTCGACCGCGACGTCCGCGACGTCGATCTTGCCCACCGGCCGGCCCCGGCGGAGTAATCTGCCGGCCCCGCGACTCGCGCGAGCCGCCGCCCCAGACCAGCGATCCCGATGCGCACCGTCCTTTTCGCCGCCGAACTCGGCTACGGGTTCGGCCATGTCAGCCGCCTGATCGCCGTCGCCGACGCGCTGGAACCGCTCGGCTACCGGCCGGTCTTCGCCGTCGGCGACGTCTGCGAGACCTTCCCGATCCTCGGCCACCGGCCGTGGCCGGTGATGCAGGCGCCGGTCAGCCGGGCGCTGCCGCACCTCTCCCTCAACGATGCGCGCTACAAGGTCGGCCGCTTCTCCGACATCCTCTACTTCGTCGGCTACGGCAACGCCGACCTGCTGACCCCGCTGGTCCGGGCCTGGGAGCAGGTGTTCCTCGCGGTGAAGCCCGATCTCGTCGTCTGCGACTTCTCGCCGACGGTGACCCTGGCGGCCCGCGGCAGCATCCCGATCGTCGCCATCGGCGACGGCTTCTCGCAGCCGCCGAGCACGCCCGACGAGTTCCCCACCCTGCGCCAGGAGGCGGAGAGCCAGCTGCCGCAGGCGGCGATCCTGGAAGTGGTGCGGCGCGTCCAGAAGGCCCGCGGCCGGCCGGAGCCCGAGCACCTGCCCTCGATCGTCGCCGGCGATCGCGAGTTCGTCTGCATCCTGCCCGAGTTCGATCCCTATGTCCGGGTGGTGCCGGCCCGCACCGTCGGACCGCTGCGCCCGCTGCCGGAGATCCTGCCGCCGCCGCCGCCGGGCCGCGAGGTCTTCCTCTATCTCAGCGGCTCCTTCGAGAAGCTGACGGAGATCGGCCAGGGCCTGGCCGACGCCGAAGCGACCGGCCAGGCCTACATCCGCAACGCCTCGCGGCGGGTGATCGACGCCTTCGAGCGCATCGGCATCCGCGTGCTCTCGGAAGTCCTGCCCCGCGACGAGTTCCGCGCCGCGGTCGGGCGGGCGCGCTGCGTCGTCCATCATGGCGGCGTCGGCACCAGCCAGGACATGCTGGCGCTCGGCCGGCCGCAGATCCTGGCGCCGACCAGCTTCGAACAGCAGCTGACGGCCGATGTCCTCTTCCGCTTCCGCGTCGGCGGGCGGCTGCGCCAGGGACTGACGGCGGATGCCGTCGCCGGCGCGCTCCGCTCGTCCTTCGACGACAGCGAACTGGCCGCCCGCGCCCAGCGCGCGGCCGAGGTGGTGGCGAGCCGGGAGACCAAGCCGGCCATGCCGGCGATCGTCGCCGCCTGCAACGAACTGGCCAGCCGGTGACCGGCCGGTGCCCCTAGGCGCCAACCGACACCTCGGATAGGGTCCCCGCCCATGGATACCGACTTCATCGTCATCGGCGGCGGCATTGCCGGCGCCTCCGCCGGCTGCGAACTCGCCGCCCACGGCCGCGTCCTCGTGCTCGAGCGCGAGGACGCGCCCGGCTATCACACGACCGGCCGCTCGGCGGCGCTCTACACCGAGAACTACGGCAACCGCGCCATCCGCATCCTGACCATCGCCAGCAAGCCGTTCTTCGACCAGCACGGCTTCCTCGGGCCGCGCGGCGTCGTCTTCGTCGGAACGGCCGAGCAGGACGCGGCGATCGACCGCGCGCTGGAGGAGGGCAAGGCCTTCCCGCAGACCTTCGAGGAGATCTCCAAGGCCGAGGCGCTGCGCCTGCTGCCGATCCTGCGGCCCGAGTACTTCACGCGCGCGATCCACGAGCCGGACGCCACCGACATGGACGTCCACGGCATCCACCAGGCCTTCCTCCGCACCCTGCGCGAACGCGGCGGCGAGGTGGTGACGGCTACCGGCGACGCCGTCGCCCGGCCGTCGGGCAGCGGCTGGGCGGTCGAAACCCGGCACGGAACCTTCCGCGCACCCGTCGTCGTCAATGCCGCCGGCGCCTGGGCCGACCGGCTGGCCGAGGCCGCCGGCGTCCGCCCGATCGGGCTGGTGCCGAAGCGCCGCACCGCCATCACCTTCGACGCCCCGGCCGGAACGCCCGTGCATGGCTGGCCGATGGGCCTCGACATCGAGGAGACCTTCTACTTCAAGCCGGAGGCCGGCCGCGTGCTGGCCTCGCCCGCCGACGAGACGCCGTCGGAGCCCTGCGACGCCCAGCCCGACGAGTACGACGTCGCGGTCTGCGTCGACCGCATCGAGCGGGCGACGACGCTGGAGGTGCGCCGCATCACCCACAAGTGGGCCGGCCTGCGCAGCTTCGTCGCCGACAAGACGCCGGTCGTCGGCGAGGCTCCGGACGCGCCCGGCTTCTTCTGGTGCGCGGGCCAGGGCGGCTACGGCATCATGACCTCGCCGGCGATGGGCCGCGCCGTCGCTGCGATCGTGACCGGCGGCGCGCTGCCCCCGGACCTCGCGGCAATGGGACTGACGGCAGCGGAGCTGGCGCCCCAGCGCCTCCACGGCGCCTGACCCGAGCGCCGCCATGACCGACGCCGCCCGGCTGCGGGACAGCGCCGAGGACGCCGCCCGGCTGATGAAGGCGCTGAGCAACCCGCACCGCCTGATGGTGCTCTGCCACCTGGCGGAGCGGGAGCGGTCGGTCGGCGAGCTCGGCGCCCTCGTGGGTCTCGGCCAGTCGGCCCTCTCCCAGCATCTGGCGCGGCTGCGTGCCGACGGGCTGGTCAAGACCCGCCGCGACCGCCAGACCATCCACTACTCGCTCGACGGCGAGGCCGCGATGCGGGTAATGAAGACACTGTACGAGATCTACTGTCCAGGCGGCTGACCGGGCCTGTGCCGGCTCCCACCGTCCGGGCGAGGAGCGGGCCATGGCCACCCTGACAGGAACGGCCGCCAACGACGAACTGATCGGCACCGGCGAGGACGACGCGATCGACGGCGCCGCCGGCTATCTCGACCGGCTCTGGGGTGGCGCCGGCGACGACGTCCTGACCGATCCGGACGGCGTCGCGGCCATCGACGCCGAGAGCGGCGACGACACGATCGACATTGCCTTCGCGCCCGACTGGCGCAACGAGTCCGGCACCCCGCGCGCGCCGGAGGTGATCGGCGGCGACGGCGCGGACAGCATCTCGGTGGTGCTGGTGAACCCGACCGCGACCGTCGAGATCCGCGGCGACGGTGCGAGCCCGACCGGGCCGGGCGGCAACGACACCATCGTCGTCGGCGGCCTCTATGCCCGCGCCATCGGCATCCTCGGCGGCGGCGACAATCTCTTCCGCGGCGGCGACTTCCTCGACCAGGTGCAGGGCGGCGACGGGCGCGACACGGTGTTCGCGGCCGGCGGCGACGATCTGCTCGACGGCGGCGGCGGCGGCGACCTGCTCGACGGCGGCCTCGGACGCGACACGCTCGAGGGCAGCGACGGCGACGACTGGCTGGTCGGCGGCGAAGACGACGATTTCCTCGACGGCGAGGCGGGCGGCGACACGCTCGACGGCGGCAGCGGCTGGGACATCCTGGTCGGCGGAGCCGGCAGCGACCTCGCCGTCGGCCGCGACGGCGACGACTGGATCGCGGGCGGCAGCGAGAGCGACACGCTGGACGGTGGCGCCGGCAACGATGTCCTCGAGGGCGGCGGCGAGAGCGACCTCGTCGCCGGCGGCGCCGGCGACGATACGCTGCATGGTGGGGCGGGCGACGATTTCGTCCAGGGCGGCGCCGGCAACGACCTCGTCTACGGCGAGGCCGGATATCTCGATTCGATGGTCGGCGGCGCCGGCGACGACACGATCTTCGCCGACGACGGCGCCGCGCTGGCCGACGGCGGCATGGGCGACGACAGCATCTTCCTGCGCTTCGCCGACGGCTGGGACAATGACGATTTCCCCGGCTCGCTGCCGGTCTTCAACGGCGTCTACGGCAGCGCCGGCGACGACACGGTCAATGTCGACGGCGCCTACGGCACCGCCCATGCCTGGCTCGGCCAGGGCGACGACAATTTCACGGGCGGTGTCGGCCTCGACGTGGTGAGCGGGGGCAAGGGCGTCGATTTCCTCCTCGGCAACGGCGACGCCGACACGCTGGACGGCGGCGACGACATCGACTTCCTGTCGGGCGGGTCGGCCAGCGACCTGCTGATCGGCCAGGCCGGCGACGATTCGATCTGGGGCGACCAGCCGCCGGTCGACGGCGATATCTGGAGCCAGCCGGATCGGCCGGAGGACGGCAACGACACCCTGCTGGGCGGAGCCGGCGCCGACACCGTCGCCGCGGCCGGCGGCGACGACCTGATCTATGCCGGGTCGGGACAGGACCTGATCGTCGCCGGCAGCGGCGACGACCTCGTCTATGGCGGCGCCGACGCCGACGCGCTCTATGCCGTCGCCGGCGCCGACACGCTCCTGGGCGAGGCCGGCAACGACTTCCTCTATGCCGGTCGCGGGCCGACCACCCTCGTCGGCGGGGCCGGCTTCGACACCTACTATGTCGGCTGGGGCGACGGGGCCGTCACCATCGTCGACGACGATGCCGACGGCCAGGGCAACGGACTGGTCCTCTACTGGGGCTCGGGCGGCGCGCCGTACCAGCGCCTGACTCCGGATCAGGTCCGCCTGTTCGCCGAGGAGGACGGAAGCTGGACCATCGGGCCGATCGACGGCAGCGGCGCCACACGCTTCGACCCCGAGATCGTCGACATCCTCAACATCCGCGATGTCGGACCCGATCTCACGCCGCGCACCGGCGACGATCTGGTCTATTCGTTCCGCTGGAACGGCTCGGACTACGTGCCGTGGGAGGGCGCCCTGGTCCTCTAGGACCGGGCGCCCCCGGGGCTACTTCAACTCGACTTCGATGAAGGCGAGTTCGGTCGTGCCGCCGTTGATGACGTCGTGCTCCACCCCGGCGTCGCGATTGTAGGGCACCCCCAGCTTGAGGGGCGCCTCGCGCTCGCCCTCCGGGGTGCGCAGCAGCAGCGTGCCGTCGGTGATCGGCACGACGACATAGTCGTACTCGTGCCGATGCCAGCCGGTGGCGGCACCCGGCGCGAACCGCCATTCGGTCACCCGCACCCGGTCGTTGTCGATGAACACGGTCGGCTTGGCTGCTTCGCTCATCGGAGGAACTCCCGCTTGATGGAACGCACTGTAGACTTGGTGGTGTTCGATTGCGACGGCGTGCTGATCGACAGCGAACTCATCGCCTGCCGCACCGCCGCCGAGACGCTGGCCGAGTTCGGCTTCCCGATCCCGTTCGACGAGTATCTCGGCTTCGTCGGACGCAGCGCCCGCGACATCCAGGCCGAACTCGAAGGGCGGTTCGGCCCGATGCCGCCCGCCCTGCGCGCGGCCGAGCGGGAACGCCTCTTCGCCCGCTTCGCCGCCGAACTGCAGGCGATGCCGGAGGCGGCCGAGACGGTGGCGGCGCTGGCGCGACCGGTCTGCGTCGCCTCCAGCAGCGACCACGAGCGGCTGGCGCTGACGCTGGGAGTGACGGGCCTCGCCCCCCTCTTCCGCCCGCACGTCTTCAGCGCGACCGAGGTCGAGCGCGGCAAGCCGGCGCCCGACCTCTTCCTGCACGCCGCCCGCCGGATGGGCGTGCCGCCCGCGGCCTGCCTCGTGGTCGAGGACAGCCCCGCCGGCATCGCCGCGGCGGTCGCGGCCGGGATGCGCGCCGTCGGATTCACCGGCGGCAGCCATTGCGGACCGTCGCACGCCGACCGGCTGCGCACGGCGGGCGCCGAACGCATCGTCGACCGGCTCGGGGCAGTGGCCCGGCTCGTCGGCTGACCCGGCTCGTCAGCTGGCCCGGCTCGTCAGCTGGCCCGGGCGGGGTCAGCCGGCCGCGCGCAGCGGCTGGCGGCCGTCGCCGTGGGTATAGTCCCAGTAGAGCGCGCGCGCCTGGCGGTAGAAGGGGCCCGGCTGCAGCGGCCGGTCCTCGATCTTCGTCACCGGCACGACCTTGGCGTAGTTGCCGGTCGAGAAGATCTCGTCGGCGGTCGTGACCTCGGGATAGCTGATGGTGCGCTCGTGGACGGTGACGCCGGCGCCGCGCAGCAGCTCGATCACCCGCGCCCGGGTGATGCCGGCCAGGAAGGTGCCGTTCACGACCGGCGTGTGGACCTCGCCGTCGCGGGCGATGAAGAGGTTGGAACTGGCGAACTCCGCGACGTTGCCGTGCATGTCGAGCATGATGGCGGCGTCGAAGCCGCGGGCCCGGGCGTCGGCCTGGGCGCGCGCGCTGTTGGGATAGAGGCAGCCCGCCTTGGCGTCGGTCGGCGCGATCTCGGGCGAGGGCCGGCGGAAGCGCGACAGGCAGGCGCTGAAGCCGGTCGGTTTCGGCATCGGCGACTCGTACACCGCCAGGGCGAACTGGGTGCTGTCGGGATCGGGCTCGACGCCGCCGTTCTCGGCCCAGAACATCGGCCGGATATAGAGCTCCGCGGTCTCGCCGAAGCGGCCGATGCCCTCGCGGGCGATCGCCTCGATCTCGTCCGGGGTCCGGGTCGGCTTCATGCCGAGCGAGCGGGCCGAGCGGACGACGCGCTGGCAATGCTGGTCGAGGTCGGGTGCCTTGCCCTCGAAGGCCCGGGCCCCGTCGAAGACGGTGCAGCACAGCCAGGCCGCCTGGGTCAGGGGACCGATCAGCTTGGGATTGCCCTCGTGCCACGTGCCTTCGAAGTAGGTCCAGGCTGCCATTCGTTCCTCCCGGGAATTGCCCTGACCGCCCCGCCCTTGTCCGTTCGGGACGGCGAAGGCGCCTGTCTAGCCCCGCGCGCGCCGGGATAAAACCCCATGCAGCGCAGGGCTGCTCTGCACCGGACGCCGCCCTGCCGGTTCAGACTCCGGGAACGCCCTCGACGATCAGCAGGATGTCGGTACGCGACGCGCTCTGACGCAGTGCGGCGAGCGGCGCGTATTCGGGCGACTCGTACCAGCCGCGCGCCGCCGCGAGCGACGGGAACTCCAGGACGACGATCCGGCCCGGCGTCCAGGCGCCCTCCTTCTGCTCGGCGCGGCCGCCGCGGACGAGGAAGCGGCCGCCGTGCTTCTCGACCGTGGCCAGTACCTGCGAGCGGTAGGTCTCGTAGGTCGCGGGATCCTGGACCTCGACGCTGGCGATGACATAGCCCTTCATGCGCGCTCCTCTTCTTCCGGCTTCTTCATGGCGGCTTCCGCGCGGCGGCGCAACTTGCGCAGGCTGCGGACCAGCCGGTCGCTCTTCTTGCCGGCCATGGCGAAGAAGGCGCGGTCGGATTCGGCGACCTCGGGCGTCGCGCGGGCGAGCAGCGCCCGGCCGGCGGCGGTCAGCGTCGGGCACTTGGCGCGGGTGTCGGTCGGGTGCGGCAGGCGCTCGACCCAGCCGGCCGACTCCAGCGTCCGCAGCACCTGCGAGGTCATCATCGGGTCGACATGACAGAAGGCCGCGAGGTCGGCCTGCGTCACCGGTGCGCCGCGCTGGCGCTGCACCGTGGCCAGCCCCGCCAGCAGCCCGAACTGGACATGGGTCAGGTCGAAATCCTGCAGCACCCGGCGCATCGTGCGCTGCCACAGGTTGCTGACCTGCCACAGCGCGAAGCCGGCGCTGCCGGCATCCGCCTCGTCGTCCGAAGGATCGTCGCGTCTTGCCAAGGGGGCCGCTCCCGGCAGCGCCCGGGCCGTCGTCCCCGCCCGGGATTGGTAGGGCGCGGAGGCTACCCGATGCGCCGGGCCGGCTCAATCGCGGCCGCGGGAAATCCGCTGCCCGCAGACGAGAAAGGGGCCGCGGTTTCCCGC
>NZ_JAYSFE010000092.1:13132-19438 GCF_041913585.1 Allostella sp. | reverse complement strand
AGACCGGCGAGCATGCGGAGGGTCGCCGGACCTACGGCCATTCGCTCATCGTCTCGCCCTGGGGTGAGGTCCTGGCGGACGGCGGCGAGGAGCCGGGCATCGTCGTCGCGGACATCGACATGGCCAAGGTCGCGGACGCCCGGCGGATGGTGCCGGCGCTCGGCCACGACCGGCCCTTCACGCTGGGCGATGCGCCGGCGGCGCTGGCGGCGGCGCAGTAGCGGGCGGTCGAGATGATCCTCTTCAACCTGCGTTGCGCCGAGGGGCACGGCTTCGAGGCCTGGTTCCGCAACGGCGACACCTACGAGCGCCAGGCGAAGGCGGGGTCGATCGCCTGCCCGGTCTGCGGCAGCCATGCCGTCGAGAAGGCGCTGATGGCACCGCGCATCGCCAAGGGCCGGCGCCGCGGCGAGGACGCGCCGAAGCAGGAGATCGTGCAGGCGGGCCCGGCGCCCGTGCCCGCGGCCGCGCCCGCCTCGCCCAAGATGGCCAAGGCGGCCGAACTGCTGCGCGCCCTGCGCGAGGTGCGCCGGCTGGTCGAGACGAACTGCGACTATGTCGGCGATCGCTTCGCCGAGGAGGCGCGCCGCATCCACTATGGCGAGGTCGAGAAGCACAACATCTATGGCGAATCGAGCGACGAGGAGGCGCGCGCGCTGGCCGAGGAGGGCATCGAGTTCGGCCGCATCCCCTGGGTCCCGGCCGCCGACCAGTGACGGGGGCGAGGGAATCCTTGCAACCGGGCATGGTCGGGACTAGCTTCTGCCACATGAGCGATCGCGCCCTCACCGCCGCGCCGGGCATGTCCCGATTTTACGGCCGCTGGTTTCCACCGGCGGCCTAGGCAAGCACGACCCCGCGTTCGACCCTGCCACAGCCGCCCGGATCCCCCGAGGCGGCTTTCTCATGTCCGGCAGACCGGACTCCGAGGCACCGCCGAGGTGCCGGGCGGCCTCCACCCGATCCGAAGGAGGCACCCATGTTCGATTTCGACGTCGTCACCGGCCCGACCCACGGCACGCCGAAGCCTGCCGAGCCCGTCCCTGCGCCGCGGCCCGGGGCGGCCGCCCCGAAACCCGCCGCGGCCGAGCCCGCACCCCGACCGGAGACGACCGATGCACGGCGCGCTGCCTGAGCCGGCCGGCGGCATCGCCGTCCGCCCGCTCCCTCCGACCTCCGACTTCACGCCGATCGCGGCGCGCTACGACGCCACCCGCGACGTCCCGCCGGTCCTGCTGCACCGGGCCTTCGACCGCTTTGCCGCCGCCGGGCTGCTGCCGCCCGGCGCGCTGGTCCTCGATGCCGGCTGCGGCACCGGGCAGATGTCGCTGCCGCTGGTCGAGCGCGGCCATCCGGTGATCGGCTTCGACGTCTCCGCCGCGATGGTCGGCATCGCCCGCTCGAAGGTGCCGGCCGGCGCGCGGGCGGAGTACCGCACCGCCGACGCGCGCCGCCTGCCGCTGGCCGATGCCAGCGTCGACGTCGTCGTCGTCTCCAAGCTCTTCCAGCACGTCGCCGGCTGGGAGGATGCCTGCCGGGAGCTGCTGCGGGTGCTGCGGCCCGGCGGCAGCTTCGTCCACATCGCCGAGCGCGGCGCCTTCGGCAATCCGGTGCGCCGCTACTTCGCGGCGATGGCCGAGGGCATGGGGTTTGCCGACCGCTTCCTCGGCATGCGCTCGCGCGCCGACCTGGTGGCGCTGCTCGCCGCGGCCGGCGCGATCGCGGCCCCGGTGGCGCTCGACGACCTCGCATGGCGCAAGGCGGTGCGCTA
The DNA here is from genome assembly GCF_041913585.1 of Allostella sp. NCBI lineage: Bacteria > Pseudomonadati > Pseudomonadota > Alphaproteobacteria > Rhodospirillales > Allostellaceae > Allostella > Allostella sp. Next base: position 17,667 of record NZ_JAYSFE010000092.1, on the reverse strand, counting down.
CGGCGACGTCTGGCAGGAGATCCGCGAGCGCCTCTTCGCGGAGTTCTGGTACCTGCCGGAGGCCATCTACCGGCAGATCCTGGCGGACACGGCGGATTGGATCGAGGCCCAGCCGGCGGGATTCGATTCGGTCGTGGAACTGACGCCCCGGCTCGACGCCGACTGCGCGCGCAAGCCGGCATAGGTTTGGAGTTCGCGCCGCGGACCCGCTAGATTCCACGCCGCACCGGACACCGGGGGCCGAACGGGGGGCGATGGCGCGAGAGCAGACAGCAGGGACGACCCCGGCCGCCGCCGACCCGGCGGGCGGGCCCGAGGCACGGCTGGCCCTGGCACGGCGTCTTCTGGAGGATGGCGACGCGGTCACGGCCGCGCGCCATCTGCGGGCACTGGCGGCGGAACGTCCGGCCCGGCTCGGGGTCTGGCTGCTGCTCGCCCGCGCGTTGATCGCGGCCGACGCGCTCGACGAAGCCGACGACACATGCCGCAGGCTGCGGGGGGCGGGGATCGACGCGACGACGCTGGAGGCGCTCGATGGCCAGCTCCGCGAGGCGGTACGGGACCGCTGCGGCATCCAACGCCTCGCCGCGCCCGCCACCGCCCGCGGCCGGCTTGCCGATCTGCGGCAGCCGTCGGTCGTTGCCCGTGTCGCCGTCCGCTGCCCGCCGCGCCTCGCCGTGCCGGCGCTGGAACGGACCCTCTGCGACGCGCTCGGAACGGCCCTGCCGCCGCGGCATCCGGACGCGGACCCGGGCCGGGCGGTGGCGTGGCTGGTGGTGCGGCTCGCCGCCGCCCTGCAGGCGGAGGCGACGCTGCCCGTGTTCGACGACGGGCGCGTGCTCGGCCAGGGCGGCCGGGCGGGGTTCGTGCTGCTGGTCCCCGCCGGCGAGGGCGGGGCGGCGACGTTCGCCGTCGAGGTTGCGATCTGGGCGCTGACGCAATGCCTCCGGGCCGGCTCCGGGCCGGCCGACTGGGCGGCCGCGGCGACCCAGGTCGGCGCGCGCGCGGACCAGGTGCGCGATCGTCTCCAGGCGGCGGCATCCCCCACGGGCAACGGCATCCACTTCCTGCGGGCGGCATACCGCATGGGGGTGCCCTGGCGGCGCTACGGGCGCCACGCCTACCAGATCGGCGACGGCATCCACGGCCGCTGGCTGGACAGCAGCCTCACCGACCGCACCCCCTCGATCGCGGTGTCGCTCGCGCAGGACAAGGTGGCGACCGCGCTCATCCTGCGCCGTGCCGGCCTGCCCGGGCCGACCCATGCCCGGGTGTCGTCGCCGGAGGCGGCGCGCGACGTCGCCCGGCGCCTCGGCTATCCGGTCGTCGTCAAGCCGGCCCGCCTCGACGGCGGGACCGGCGTGGCTGCGGGACTGGAGGACGAGGCGGCACTCGACCGCGCCTTCGCCCGGGCGCGCGAGCATTCCGACGACCTGCTGGTCGAGCAGCATGTCGACGGCGACGATTACCGGCTCTTCGTCCGCGACGGCCGGGTGACCTGGGCGATCGAGCGGGTCCCGGGCGGGGTCGAGGGCGACGGCACCCGGACCCTCCGGGAACTGCTGGCCGCGCTCAACGCCGATCCGCGCCGCGGCGAGGGCAAGCAGGCATCGCTGCAGAAGGTGGAATGGGACGAGGAGGCGGAGCAACTCGCCCGCCGCCAGGGACTGGCGCCGGATTCGGTGCCGGCGGCCGGCCGCTTCGTCCGGCTGCGGCGCATCACCAACGTCGTGCGGGGCGGGATGCCCGTTCCGATGCCGCTGGCGCGCATCCACCCGGCCAACCTCCGCCTCGCCGAACGCGCGGCGGCGGCGCTGCGGCTCGATCTCGCCGGCATCGACTTCATCACGCCGGACATCGGCCGCCCCTGGTACGAGGCGGGCGGCGTCATCAACGAGGTCAACGCCCGGCCGAGCCTCGGCCTCATCACCGCCGGACACCTCTTTCCCGAGATCGTCGGCTGGCTGCTCGGCGGCGGCGACGGCCGCGTCCCGATCGTCGCCATCCTCGGCGACGAGGACGGTCTCGCCGAACCGCTGGCGCGGCGCATCCACGCCGGCCTCCTCGCCCAGGGCCTGCGGGCCGGCCTCGCCACCGCCGGCGGGGCCTGGATCGGCGACGAGCGGGTGGCCTGGGACGATCGCAGCGGCGAGCCGGGCGGCGCACTGCTCCTGACCGACTCAACCGTCGAAGCGGCGGTCCTGACGGTCCCGCCCGAGACGCTCGCCGTCGCCGGCGCACCGTTCGACCGCTGCTCGGTGGTCGTCCGGCTGGGCGGCGGCACGGCCGCGCCCGACGCGTTCGAGGCCGGCTTCGTCGCCCGCGCCATGCAGGCCGTCGTGGCGCCGGCCGCGGCGATGCCGCGGCTGGCGGGCTGCGGCGCGGCCCGCCCGATCGCGGTCGAGACGGTGCCGGGCGAGGACGCGGCGGCGCGCCTCGAACGGCTGGCGGCGGCGGTTGCCGACGGGCTGGCGGTCGCGACCGCCAGGGACGTGCCATGACCGGGCAGGGCGACGGCGGTGCCGCCAACTGGGGCAAGGCCAGCCGGCAATGGTCGCTGCTGGCGTCGCCGCTGCGCCCCGACGCCGGCGATGTCGCCTTCGCCGAGGCGGCGATCGCGGACTGGTTTGCGGCGAACGGCCGCCCGCCGCGAGCCCTGGTCCTGGGCGTCACGCCCGAACTGACCGCCTGTGCCTGGCCGGCGGGAACCCGGCTCGTCGCCATCGACAATTCGTGGGCGATGATCGATGCGCTGTGGCCGGCGCCGGGCGTCCCGGCGGGGGCCCGAGTGCTGTGCGCCGACTGGCGGGCGATGCCCCTGCCGGATGCCGCGATCGACGTCGTCGTCGGCGACGGCTGCTACAGCGCCGCCCCCTTTCGCGACGCCGCCACGATCAGCCGCGAGGTCGCGCGCGTCCTCGCGCCGGGCGGCGTCTTCGCCATCCGCACCTTCGGCAGTCCGGACCAGCGCGAGGACCTGGAGGAGCTGTTCCGCGCGATCGTCGAGGGCCGTGTCGGCAACGTCCACGCGCTGAAGTGGCGGCTCGCCGCGATCGTCCAGCCGCGGGTCGAAGAGGGCGCCCGGCTCGGCGACATCTGGACGGCGTTCCAGGCCCTGCGCCCGGCAATCGCGCGCGTCGAGGGCGGGCCCGGCTGGACCGTCGCGGAACTGGGCACGCTCGACCGCTATCGCGACAACGACCTGCGCTACTGCTTTCCGACCGAGGGCGAATTCCGGGCCGTGACCGGCCCCTGGCTGGTCGAGGAAGGGCGCAGCCACGGGACCTATCCCCTGGCCGAGCGCTGCCTGCGCTACCGCTTCCGCCGCCGCTGAGCCCTCCACACCGGCCGTTCGACGCGGCCGCTCAGCGCGCGGCGCGCGGCCCGAACAGCAAGAGCGCGATCGGTCCGAGGATCGGGAAGGTGAAGACGGCGACGAGCCACAGCAGCTTGCAGAGGAAGCTGCGGTCGCTCTGCACGACGTGATAGAGGCACCAGATCAGCAGCGCGAGATAGAGGAGGCCGAGCAGCCCCCCGCCGAGCGCCAGTTCGACGGTCACGCGGGCGCGTCCGGCGGCCGCACCGCGGCCAGCATGTAGTTGACGCCGAGATCGCGCGGCGCCAGCGACCAGCGCTGGCGCAAGGGATCGTAGGCGACGCCCGTCATCGCCTCGACGGCGAGGCCGTTGCGGCGCAGCGGGCCGACGATCTCGCTCGGCCGCACGAACTTCCGCCATTCGTGGGTGCCGCGCGGCAACCAGCCCAGCACATACTCGGCCCCGAGGATCGCCAGCAGCCAGGCCTTCGGCGTCCGGTTCAGGGTCGCCACGGCCATCAGCCCGCCGGGTGCCACCAGCGCGGCGGCGGCGTCGAGGAAGGCGTCGCGGTCGGCCACGTGCTCCACCACCTCCATGTTCAGCACGACGTCGAAACGCCGCCCCTCGGCCACCAGTTCCTCGGCGGTCGCGAAGCGGTAGTCGATGGCGAGCCCCATGCGTTCGGCATGGATGCGGGCGACCTCGACATTGCGCTGGGCCGCGTCGATGCCGGTGACCTCGGCGCCGAGCCTCGCCATCGGCTCGGCGAGCAGGCCGCCGCCGCAGCCGATGTCGAGCAGGCGCAGCCCCGCCAGCGGGCGGATGCCGGCGGGGTCGCGGCCGAAGCGGGCGGCGATGCGGTCGCGCAGCCACTCCAGGCGGACCGGATTGAAGCGGTGGAGCGGCCGGAACTTGCCGTCCGGGTCCCACCATTCCTCGGCGATCGCGGCGAACCGCTGGATCTCGGCCGGGTCGACGGTGGAGGTGGCGAGCGGGCGCTTGCTGCCGGGATCGCCCTTGCCCCGTGTCGCGGCTGCCATGCTGTAGCGTCCTTCCGTTCGCCTTGCCGAGTCCGTTGCCGTCCGCCGTGGGGGCGGCCTTGCCCCGCGGTGGACGGCGAGAGTAAGTATATGGCGGTCGCGGGGGGGGCCCCCGCTTATTGCCGGCCCCCCCCCCCGATTTGTTTTCTACACCCCCCAGGGGGCACTCCCAGGGGGC
>NZ_JAYSFE010000092.1:0-13122 GCF_041913585.1 Allostella sp. | reverse complement strand
TCGGTGGCCGTCCGCGGTGGGGGGGGCGTGGCCCGGGGGGGGCGGGGGTGTGTATGTTTTTGGGGGTGGCGGGGGGGCAACGGGTTTCTGCGGTGCCGCCCGCGACTTTTGTTCGTCTACAGCCCGATGGCTCCAGTCCGATGGCGCGAATCGTCCAGAAGTTCGGCGGCACTTCGGTTGCCGACATCGACCGCATCAAGAATGTCGCGCTGCGCGTCAAACGCGAAGTCGACGCCGGCAACGAGGTGGCGGTGGTCGTCTCCGCCATGGCCGGCACCACCAACCAGCTCGTCGACTGGACCCGCCAGATCTCGAAGCTCCACGACGCCCGCGAGTATGACGCGGTCGTCGCGTCGGGCGAGCAGGTGACGGCCGGGCTGCTGGCGCTCGCCCTGCAGGACCTCGGCGTCAATGCCCGGTCGTGGCTCGGCTGGCAGATTCCGCTCCGCACCGACGGGGTGCACGGCAAGGCGCGGATCGAGGGCATCGACACCGCCCTGATGCGCGAGCGCATGGCGCAGGGGCAGGTCCCGGTGGTCGCGGGCTTCCAGGGGCTGGGGCCCGACAACCGCATCACGACCCTCGGCCGTGGCGGTTCCGACACCTCCGCCGTGGCGCTGGCGGCCGCGCTCTCGGCCGACCGCTGCGACATCTTCACCGATGTCGACGGGGTCTACACGACCGACCCCCGCATCGTTGCGAAGGCCCGCAAGCTCGATAAGATCACCTACGAGGAAATGCTGGAGATGGCCTCGCAGGGCGCCAAGGTCCTGCAGACCCGTTCGGTCGAGATGGCAATGAACCACCGGGTGCGCGTCCAGGTGCTGTCCAGCTTCGTGGACCTGCCCGGCACGCTGGTGGTGGACGAGGAAGAGATCGTGGAAAAGGAAATCGTCAGCGGCATCGCCTACAGCCGGGATGAGGCGAAGATCACCCTGGTCCGCGTCGCCGACCGGCCCGGCGTCGCCGCCGCCATCTTCGGCCCGCTCGCGGATGCCGCCATCAACGTCGACATGATCGTCCAGAACGTGTCCGAGGACGGCAAGGCGACGGATCTGACCTTCACGGTGACCAAGGCGGACCTCGACCGCGCGGTCAAGGTGCTGGAGGAGAATCGCGGTCTGCTCGGCTACGAGGACCTGTCGCGCGACGCCAATGTCGTGAAGATCTCGGTCATCGGGGTCGGCATGCGCAGCCATGCCGGCGTCGCCCAGAAGATGTTCAGGGCTCTGGCGGAGAAGGGCATCAACATCATGGTGATCTCGACCTCCGAGATCAAAGTCAGCGTGCTCGTCGCCGAGGACTACACCGAACTGGCTCTGCGGGCGCTGCACAGCGCCTACGGGCTCGACGCCGCCTGACGACGATGTCGCAGCTCTCGCCGCGGGATCAGCTCGACCGCCTGTGGCGCCGGGGCTGCGAGTTTCTGGGCTCGCGCTACGCCATCCTCGGCGGCGCCATGACCTGGGTGTCCGAGCGCCACCTCGTGGCGGCGATCTCCAACGCCGGCGGGTTCGGCGTCATCGCCTCGGGCTCGATGAATCCGGACCGGCTGGGCGAGGAGATCGACGCGACCCGGGCGCTGACCGACCGTCCGTTCGGCGTCAACCTCATCACCCTGCACCCGCAGCTGCTCGACCTCGTGGCCGTCTGCGCCACGCGCGGCGTCAGCCACGTCGTCCTCGCGGGCGGGCTGCCGCCGGCGCCGGCCGTGGCGGCGATCAAGGCGGCGGGCGCCAAGGCCGTGTGCTTCGCGCCCGCGCTCTCGATCGCGCGCAAGCTCGTGCGCTCGGGCGCCGACGCCATCGTCATCGAGGGCATGGAGGCGGGCGGCCATATCGGTCCGGTCGCGACCAGCGTGCTCGCCCAGGAAATCCTGCCGCACCTGCGCGAGGTCCCGGTCTTCGTCGCCGGCGGGATCGGCCGCGGCGAGGCGATCGTGAGCTATCTCGAGATGGGGGCGGCCGGCTGCCAGCTCGGCTCGCGCTTCGTCTGCGCCACGGAATCGATCGCCCATCCGGCCTTCAAGAAGGCGTTCCTACGCGCCTCGGCACGTGACGCGGTGCCCTCGGTGCAGCTCGACGCCCGCTTTCCGGTGATCCCGGTGCGGGCGCTCGCCAACGCCGCCACCCGCCGGTTCACCGAGAAGCAGCAGGAGGTCGTCCGCCGCTTCGACGCCGGCGAACTCGACCAGAAGCAGGCCCAGCTCGAGATCGAGCATTTCTGGGCCGGCGCCCTGCGCCGGGCGGTGATCGACGGCGACGTCGAGACGGGCTCGCTGATGGCCGGGCAATCGGTCGGCATGGTCACGCGCGAGCAGCCGACCGCCGAGATCATCGCCGAACTGGTCGACCAGGCGGTGGCCGCCCTGGCCCAGCGGCTCGGCCCGGCGACCTGCTCCGACACCAGCGAGCGCGGGGCAGAGGCCGCGGTCTGATGGAATCGGCCGGCGGCGCGTCGGGGTCGCGGCGGCTCCTGCGCCGCCTGCGCGACCTGATGGCGAGCGGCGGGACGGCACAGGAGCGGCTCGACCGCATCGTCACGCTGATCGCCGGCGAGATGGTGGCCGAGGTCTGCTCCTGCTACATCCGCCGCGCCGGCGACGTGCTCGAACTGTTCGCGACCGAAGGGCTGCGGCCGGAGGCGGTGCATCGCACCCGGCTCCGGGTCGGCGAGGGTCTCGTCGGCGACATCGCCGCCCATGCCCGCCCGCTGGCGCTCGCCTCGGCCCAGACCCACCCCCAGTTCGCCTACCGCCCCGAGACCGGCGAAGAGATCTACAGCTCCCTGATGGGCGTGCCGATCCTGCGCGGCGGGCACGTCCACGGCGTCCTCGTCGTCCAGAACCGCACCCGGCGCAGCTATGCCGAGGAGGAGATCGAGACGCTCCAGACGGTGGCGATGGTGCTGGCCGAACTGGTCGCCTCGGGCGATCTCGTCAACCCGGTCGAGCTCGCCGCCAACGACGGGGCCGGGCTGCTGCCGACCCGCTTCGACGGCATGCGGCTGGTGGCGGGCCTCGCCATGGGCCATGCCGTGCTGCACGAGCCCCGGGTCGTCATCCGCCGCATCGTCGCCGAGGACCCGGCGATCGAGCTCGACCGGCTGCGCGAGGCGCTGGCCCGGATGCAGTCCGCCCTCGACGCCCTGCTCTCGGCCGACGACGTCGCCGTCGGCGGCGAGCACAAGGACATCCTCGAGACCTACCGGATGTTCGCCGAGGACCGCGGCTGGATCCAGCGCATCCGCGAGGCGATCCGCTCCGGCCTCACCGCCGAGGCCGCCGTCCAGAAGGTCCAGGACGACGCGCGCGTCCGCATGCACGCGATCACCGACCCCTACCTCCGGGAGCGCCTGCTCGACCTCCAGGACCTCAGCAACCGGCTGCTGCAGCATCTGGCGGGGCAGGAGGTGGTGCCGACCGAGCTGCCCCAGGACGCGATCCTGATCGCCCGCACCATGGGGCCGGCCGAACTCCTCGACTACGACCGCTCGCGCCTGCGCGGCCTCGTGCTCGAGGAGGGCTCGCAGACCGCCCACGTCACCATCGTCGCCCGCGCCCTCGACATTCCGGTGGTCGGCGGGGCGGAGGACATCGTCCAGCGCGTCGAGCCGGGCGACCTCGTCCTGGTCGACGGCGTCAACGGCAACGTGCTGCTGCGCCCCGGCGAGGACGTGCAGCAGCGCTTCGTCGAGGGCATGCGGATGCGGGCCGAGCAGCGGGCCGCCTATGCGGCGATCCGCGACCTGCCGGCCGTGACGCGGGACGGGGTGCCGATCGGCCTCCAGCTCAATGCCGGCCTGCTGATCGACATGCCGCAGCTCGACCAGACGGGGGCGGACGGGGTCGGGCTCTACCGCACCGAAATCCCGTTCATGGTCCGCGCCAGCTTTCCGGACGTCGCGGCGCAGACCGGCATCTATCGCGGGGTGCTCTACCAGGCCGGCGACCGGCCGGTCACCTTCCGCACCCTCGATGTCGGCGGCGACAAGCGGCTGCCCTACCTGCCGCCCGCCCAGGACGAGAACCCGGCACTCGGCTGGCGGGCGATCCGCATGGCCCTCGACCGGCCGGCGATGCTGGCCCAGCAGTTGCGCGCGCTCGTCACGGCGGCGGACGGCCGCCTGCTGCGGGTGATGTTCCCGATGGTCTCGGAGGTGGCGGAACTGGAGGCCGCGCGCGCCATCCTCGACCGCCAGCGCGACCGCCTGGCGGCCCGCGGCGTGGCGCCGGCGCGCATCGAGGTCGGCGTCATGATGGAGGTGCCGAGCCTCTTCTTCCAGCTCGATGCGCTGCTGCCGCGCATCGACTTCCTGTCGGTCGGGTCCAACGACCTGATGCAGTTCCTGTTCGCCTGCGATCGCGGCAATCCTCGCCTCGCCGGGCGCTACGACGTGCTGTCGCCGCCGGCCCTGACCTTCCTGAAGCGGCTCGCCGAGGCGTGCGCCGCCGCCCGCGTACCGCTCGCCGTGTGCGGCGAGATGGCGGCCCGTCCGCTCGAGGCCATGGCGCTTGTCGGTCTCGGCGTGCGCGTGTTATCGATGCCCGCCGCCGCGGTCGGGCCGGTGAAGACGATGGTGCGCAGCCTGGGGGCGGGCGCGCTTTCGGCTTACCTGGACCGGCACATGGCGTCGCCGAGCCGCAGTTTGCGCAATCAGCTCAAGGCCTTTGCGCAAGACCATGGCGTAATCGTCGAATAGATGGTTACTATTGCGGCCGCGAAGGTTCATCCGGGGGGATGGGCATCAACGGACGCGGTTCGGGCCGTTTGGGGAAACGGCCGGGGCCGCTCGGGCGGGCGCCGCATCGGCGCGGAGGCGAAATAGACCGCAAAGGCGGCGGTGCATGCAGGCTGGGGTTACCAATTCGGGGGTCGACTTCCGGGCGTCGGGCGGCGCCGAGCGCGCACGGGCGCGCGGTGTCGGCGCACTGCTGCGCGAAACGCGCATCGGCCGCGGCGAGGAACTGCGCCGCGTCGCCACCCGCCTCAAGATCCGCTATCCCTACCTCGCCGCGATCGAAGAAGGCCGCTTCGACAAGCTGCCCGGCATCACCTACGCCGTCGGGTTCGTCCGCACCTATGCCGAGCATCTCGGGCTCGACGGGACCGAGATGGTCCGCCGCTTCAAGCAGGAGACGGCGAGCGTCGACAACCGCACCGAACTGGTGTTCCCCGAGCCGACGTCGGAGACGAACGTCCCCGGCGGCGCGATCCTGCTGATTTCCCTCGTGCTGGCGATCGTCGGCTATGCCGCCTGGTTCTACATGACCGAGCGCGAGGACGTCCGGCCCGAAATGGTGGCCGAGGTGCCGGCGCACCTGGCGTCCCCGGTGGCTTCGGTGCCGCTGCCGTCGGTCGCCCGGCCGGCGCCGGCGCAGCCGGTGGAGGCGCCGGCGGCGCCGACCCGCGAGGTGCTCGCCCGCTTCGGATCCGAGGCGTCGATGGACGCGGCCGACGCGGCCCGGCGCGCCGCCGCACTCGCCCGCATGGACGCGACGCCGCCCGCCTGGGTCCCGCCGCGCGATCCGCCGGCGCCGGCCCCGGCCCGCTCGGCCATGGAAGCGCAGGCGGCGACCGTCGAGGGGCCGCGCAACGAGCCGGCGGTGCAGCGCATGTTCGGCTCGACCAGCCCCGAGGTCCGCATCGTCGTGCGCGCGGTGGCCGATTCCTGGGTGCAGATCCAGGATGCCGAGAGCAACCTGCTGCTGACCCGGGTGCTGCGCCCGGGCGACGGCTATCGCGTCCCCGACCGGCGCGGCGTCACCATGCGCACCGGCAATGCCGGCGGCCTCGAGATCTTCGTCGACGGCAAGGCGGTGCCGCCGGTCGGCCCCATCGGCGGGGTTCGGCGCAATGTCGCCCTCGATCCCGAGCGCCTGATCGCCGGTACCGCGGTTCCGGAGTAGCGCCGGCCCCGCCCAGCGGCGGCGCGGGGACGGGGGCCCACCATCCTTGTCCGGCGGGCGCGATCCTATATAAGGGCCGGGCCACGCCTGCGGGGCGGGCAATCAGGGGCAGCCGATGACCGTTCGCGCCTATCGCGAGATCCAACGCCGAAAGTCCCGCCGGGTCATGGTCGGACCCGTGCCGGTGGGCGGCGACGCGCCGATCACGGTGCAGTCGATGACCAACACGCCGACCTCCGACGCGGCCGCGACCATCGCCCAGGTGCGCCAGCTGGAGGAGGCGGGGGCCGACATCGTGCGCGTCTCCTGCCCGGACGTGGAATCGACCGCCGCGCTGAAGGAGATCGTGCGCGCGAGCCGGGTCCCGATCGTCGCCGACATCCATTTCCACTACCGCCGGGCGATCGAGGCGGCGGAGGCGGGGGCGGCCTGCCTGCGCATCAATCCCGGCAACATCGGCAGCGCCGAGCGCGTGCGCGAGGTGGTCAAGGCGGCCCGCGACCATGGCTGCTCGATGCGGATCGGGGTCAATGCCGGGAGCCTCGAGAAGCATCTCCTCGAGAAGTATGGCGAGCCCTGCCCGGAGGCGATGGTCGAGAGCGCGCTCGACCATGCCCGCATCCTCGAGGACAACGACTTCCGCGACTTCAAGATCTCCTGCAAGGCGTCGGACGTGTTCCTCGCCGTCGCCGCCTACCAGCAGCTGGCCGACGCCTGCGACTACCCGCTCCATCTCGGCATCACCGAGGCCGGGGGGCTGCGCGGCGGCACCGTCAAGTCGGCGATCGGGCTGGGCGCCCTGCTCTGGGCCGGCATCGGCGACACCATCCGGGTGTCGCTCTCCGCCGATCCGGTCGAGGAGGTGAAGGCGGGCTTCGAGATCCTGAAGTCGCTCGGCCTGCGCCGCCGCGGCGTCACCGTGATTTCCTGCCCGTCCTGCGCGCGCCAGCAGTTCGATGTCATCCGGACGGTCGAAGTCCTGGAGGAGCGGCTCGCCCACATCACCACGCCGATGACGCTGTCGGTGATCGGCTGCGTCGTCAACGGACCGGGCGAGGCGCGCGAGACCGACATCGGCTTCACCGGCGGCGGCAACAACACCCACCAGGTCTATGTCGCGGGCGTTCCGCACCATCGGCTGAAGGACGCCTCGATCGTCGACCATCTGGTCGAGATGGTCGAGCGCAAGGCGGCGGAGATCGAGGCCGGCAAGGCCGCCGACGCCGCCGACTGATCCCGCCACTCCTCTTCTCCCACTCGAAGTCAGGCCAGCGATGAAGTCCCTGCAGCCGGTTCGCGGCACCCATGACCTGTTGCCCGATGCCTTCCGGCGCCACCGCCATGTCGTCGAGCGCGCCCGGGCGGTCGCCGAAGCCTACGGCTACCAGCAGATGGCGACGCCGATCTTCGAGTTCACCGAGGTCTTCAAGCGCACGCTCGGCGACACCTCCGACGTCGTCTCCAAGGAGATGTACAGCTTCGCCGACCGCGGCGGCGAAGAGGTGACGCTGCGGCCCGAGAACACCGCCGGCGTCTGCCGCGCCGTCATGTCCAACGGGCTGCGCCAGAACCTGCCGGTCAAGTTCTTCTATGACGGGCCGATGTTCCGCTACGAGCGGCCGCAGAAGGGGCGCCAGCGCCAGTTCCACCAGATCGGCGTCGAGCTGATCGGGGTCGAGGGGCCGCTCGGCGACGTCGAGGTGATCGCGCTCGGCGCCCACATCCTCGATGCGCTCGGCATCCTGTCGCGCACGAAGCTGGAGCTCAACACCCTGGGCGACCCGGAGAGCCGGGCCGCCTACCGCGCCGTGCTCGTCGACTACCTCTCGGCCCGGCGCGACCAGCTCTCCGAGGACAGCCGCAACCGGCTGGAGCGCAACCCGCTGCGCATCCTCGATTCCAAGGACGAGGGCGATCGCCGGCTGGTCGCCGAGGCGCCGTCCTTCCAGGAGTACCTGACGCCGGCGGCCCGGGCGTTCTTCGCCACCGTCACCGCCGGCCTCGATGCCGTCGGCGTCGCTTACGAACTCAACCCGCGGCTGGTGCGCGGGCTCGACTACTATTGCCATTCCGCCTTCGAGTTCACCACGACCGAACTGGGCGCCCAGGGCACCGTGATGGGCGGCGGGCGCTACGACGGGCTGATCGAGATGATGGGCGGGCCGGCCACCCCCGGCGTCGGCTGGGCCGCCGGCATCGAGCGCCTCGCCATGATGGTGGCGGACGTGCCGCAGCCGGCCCGCGCCGTGGCCGTCGTTCCCGTCGGCGCCGATGCCGAGCCCGCCGCCCTGCGGCTGACGCAGGAGCTGCGGCGGGCCGGGTTCGCGGTCGACCTCGGCTATTCCGGCAATCTCGGGCGGCGCCTCAAGCGGGCCGACCGCATCGGCGCCCGGGTGGCGGTCATCCTCGGCGAAGACGAACTGGCGCGCGGCGCTGCCATGGTCCGCGACCTCGACACCGGCGACCAGTCGGAGGTCGCGCTGCAGGCGCTGCAGGGCCGGCTCGCCCAGTTCCGCTAGGGACCGCGATTGGCCGGCGACGCCCTGTCGCGCCTCGGGCTCGTCGGCCTCAGCCACCGCACGGCGCCGACGGCGCTGCGCGACCGCGTCGCGGCCGAGGAGGCGATGGCCGTCGTCTGGGCGGACCGCTTCGCCGACCGCGCCGCCGAGACGCTGGTGCTCGTCACCTGCGATCGCGTCGAGACCTTCCTCGTGGCCGACGATCCGGCGGCCGTCGCCGAGCGGGTGGCGGCCGACTTCGCCGCCGCGGCCGGCCTCGACCGTCTCGATCCGCACGGCTACCGGCACCTCGGCCTCGACGCCGCCCGCCACCTCTTCCGGGTCGGCGCCTCGCTCGACAGCATGGTGGTGGGCGAGCCGCAGGTGCTGGGCCAGCTCAAGGAGGCGGACCGCCGGGCGCGTCAGGCCGGCCGCATCGGCCCGGTCCTCGACCTCGCGCTCGCCGCCGCCTACGGCGCCGCCAAGCGGGTGCGCCGCGAGACCGCGATCGGCGAGCGCCCGGTCTCGATCGCGGCGGCGGCCGGGCACGTCGCGGCCGACATCCACGGCGAACGCGACGACCTGGCGCTGCTCGTCGTCGGCACGGCGGAGATGGGCGAGCTGCTGGCGGCGGCGCTGGCGCCGGGCGATCGCGCCCGCCGCATGGTCGCCGACACGGGCGGGCCGCGCCCGGCCGCGCTGGCGAGGCGCGCCGGCGCCGCCCTGGTGCCGTTCGAGCGGCCGGCGGCGGCGCTGGCGGCGGCCGACATCGTCGTCTGCGCCACCGCCGGCGCCCAGCCGCCGGCGCTCGACGCCGCGATCCTGCGCGAGGGCCTGCGGCTGCGCCGCCACCGTCCGATCTTCCTGGTGGACGCGGGCGTGCCGGCCGGCATAGACCCTGCGGTGCAGCAGCTCGACGGCGCGTTCCTCTATGCGCTGGCCGACCTGGAACGGCTCGCCCTCGACGGGCAGACGATGCGGGCGGGCGAGGTCGCGGCGGGCGACGCGATCGTCGAGGAGGAACTGGCCCGCCTGGTCGAGCGCATCGGCGTGCGCGACGCCGGCCCGGCCCTCCGCGACCTCGCGGATCGGTTCGAGCAGGAGCGGCGACGGGCGCTCGCCGACGGCGGCGGCGATGCCGAGCGGGCGACGGCGCTGCTGGCGGCGCGGCTGATGCACGGGCCCATGGCCGAACTGCGGCGGCTGGCGGCGGAGGATCCGCTGCAGCGGGCGATCGCCGAGCGGCTGCTCGCCCGGATGTTCGAGACGGACAAGGAAGAGGGTGCATCGTGAGCGACGAAGGCCGGCTCGACCACAAGCTCGATCGCGTCGTGGCGCGGCACCGCGAGATCGCGGCGATCCTGGCCGAAGGCAAGACCGGCCCGGCCGACTTCGCCCGCATGTCCAAGGAGTTCGCCGAGCTCGACCCGCTGGTCGCCGAGGTGCAGGGGTTGCGCCGCGCGGAGGAGGAGCGGCGCGAGGCCCAGCAGATGGCTGCCGACGCCGGGTCCGACGCCGAGATGCGGGCCCTGGCCGAGGCCGAGCGCGACGATCTCGACCGCCGCATCGTCGAGGCGCGCCGGCGCATCCAACGGCTCCTCCTGCCGCGCGACGAGGCCGACGCGCGCAACGCCATCATCGAGATCCGCGCCGGCACCGGCGGCGAGGAGGCGGCGCTCTTTGCCGCCGACCTCTACCGCATGTACCAGCGCTACGCGGCGCTGCGCGGCTGGCGCTGGGAGGCGATGGACGTCTCGGAGACGGGCATCGGCGGCTTCCGCGAGGCGACGGCCAGCGTCACCGGCAAGGACGTCTTCGCCCGCCTCAAGTTCGAGTCCGGCGTCCATCGCGTGCAGCGGGTGCCGGCGACCGAGGCGGGTGGGCGCATCCACACCTCGGCCGCCACCGTCGCGGTCCTGCCGGAGGCCGAGGAGGTCGACGTCCAGGTCGACGAGAAGGACCTCCGGATCGACGTCTTCCGGTCGAGCGGGCCGGGTGGCCAGTCGGTCAACACCACCGACAGCGCGGTCCGCATCACCCACCTGCCGACCGGCCTCGTCGTCAGCCAGCAGGACGAGAAGTCGCAGCACAAGAACAAGGCCAAGGCGATGAAGGTGCTGCGCGCCCGTCTCTACGAGATGGAGCGCCAGGCGCGCGACGCCGCGCGCGCCGCCGACCGCAAGAGCCAGGTCGGCTCCGGCGACCGGTCCGAGCGCATCCGCACCTACAACTTCCCGCAGGGGCGCGTCACCGATCACCGCATCAACCTCACCCTCTACAAGATCGACAAGGTGATGGAGGGCGAGGCGCTGGACGAGATCGTCGAGGCGCTGATCGCCGAGGACGAGGCGGCCCGTCTGGCCGACCTGCAGTGACGCCGGGCGCCGAGGCGCGGTTCCGCGACGCGGTGGCACGGCTCGCCGCCGCCGGCGTGCCGGAGCCGGCGCGCGAGGCGCGGCTCATCCTGGCCCATGCGGCCGGGCGGCCGGGGGCCGTCGTCTTCCCGCGGGACGTCGTTCTCGACACCGCCGGCGCCGCCCGCTTCGCCGCGGCGGTCGCCCGGCGCGCGGCGCGCGAGCCCTTGTCGCGCATCCTCGGCCGGCGCGAGTTCTGGAGCCTCTCCTTCGAACTCGGCCCCGATACCCTGGACCCGCGGCCCGATACCGAGGCGCTGGTCGAGGCGGCGCTCGCCCGCCTCGGCGACCGCGAGCGGGCGTGGCGCATCCTCGATCTCGGCACCGGCAGCGGCTGCATCGCGCTGGCGCTCCTCGGCGAGCTGACGCGGGCGACGGCCGTCGGCGTCGACCGCAGCGAGGCGGCCTGCCGCATCGCCCGCGCCAATGCCGCCGCACTCGGCATGGCCGACCGTTTCCAGGTGGTCGTCGGCGACTGGGCGGACGCGCTCGCCGGCCGCTTCGATCTCGTGGTCTCCAACCCGCCCTACATCGCCAGCGGCGAGATTGCCGGACTGGACCCCGAGGTCGCCCGGCACGATCCGCCGGCGGCCCTCGACGGCGGCGCCGACGGGCTCGACGCCTACCGCCGGATCGTGCCGGCGCTGCCCCGGCTGCTGGTGCCGGGCGGGCTTGCCGGCTTCGAGATCGGCTGGGACCAGGCCGCGGCGGTCATGGCCCTCCTGGCCGCGGCCGGCTTCGCCGACGCGGCGCGGGTGGCCGATCTCGCGGGACGCGACCGCTGCCTCTTGGTCCGTGCCGAAATGTCCGGCCAGCCCGCAGAAGCGGTGAAAAAATCGTTGGCGCGGCCCCGCGGGAGTGTCTAGAGTCCGGGTCCGTAGCCGGTTGGTCCGGCTTGGCGTGCCCGTTAGGGCCGCCCCTGTGTCACCGCCAATTGGGTCCGGTCACCGCCGCGAGAGCGGCCGACGGATGCACTGCGCCCGGAGTGACCCGGCCCACGTTGGCCTCTGACTGACGACAAGACCCAAGGTGCCATGAGACCTGGTCCACACAAGCGTTCGCGCGGCCGTAGCCACAATGCCGGCCATCAGGGATCCGCTCCCGGTGGCGGCCAGAACGGTCGCAAGCATCTGCCGCTGCGGCTGCAGACCTTCGACAGCAACGGCCCCAGCATCAAGATCCGGGGCAACGCCTATCAGGTGTTCGAGAAGTACATCACGCTCGCGCGCGAGGCGACGCTGTCCGGCGACCGCATCGCCGCCGAGGGCTTCTACCAGCACGCGGAGCACTATTTCCGCATCATCAACGCCGATGGCGGGCCGCAGCCGCAGAGCATGCAGCGCCAGGGCGGCGAGCAGGAATTCGAGGGCGGTGGCGGCGACTCCGGCGAGGCCCAGATGCCGGGCGAGGGCGAGCAGCCGCATGTCCAGCACCAGTCCGAGTCCGGCCAGCCCGAGCACGCCTCGGCGGACTGACGCCGACGCCAGCGACCCGAAGGGCGGGTGCTGCGTCTTGATCCGGATCAAGGTCGCGCGCCCCGCCCCGTCATCCTCTTGAGCGTCCTGTCCCTCGCGCCCATATCGGCGGAACGAGGGTTCGCCGGGGCTGCCCATTCGGGGGCGCCGGCCGGATGCCGATCGAGGAGGATGTCGGGATCATGGATTTCGAACGCTACACGGAGCGCTCGCGGGGCTTCGTCCAGGCGGCGCAGGCGCTGGCGCTGCGCAGCAACCACCAGCGGCTGACGCCCGAGCACCTGCTGAAGGTGCTGCTCGACGATCGCGAGGGGCTGGCGGCCAATCTCATCCGCGCCGCCGGCGGCGACCCCGCCCGGGCGCTGGCCGCGACCGAGGCGGCGCTGGCGAAGCTGCCGGCCGTCAGCGGCGACGGCGCCGGGCAGGTCTACATGGCGCCCGAGCTGGCGCGCCTCTTCGAGCAGGCGGAAAAGATCGCCGAGAAGGCGGGCGACCAGTTCGTCACCGCCGAGCGCCTGCTGCTGGCGCTTGCCATGGCGAGCGGCATCCCGGCCCAGAAGGCGCTGGCCGACGCCGGCCTGACGCCGCAGAAGCTGAACGCCGCCATCGAGGACGTGCGCAAGGGCCGCAAGGCCGACAGCGCCCAGGCCGAGCAGGCCTACGACGCGCTGAAGAAGTACACGCGCGACCTGACCGAGGCGGCGCGCGAGGGCAAGCTCGACCCGGTCATCGGCCGCGACGAGGAGATCCGCCGTGCCATCCAGGTGCTCGCCCGGCGCACCAAGAACAACCCGGTGCTGATCGGCGAGCCCGGCGTCGGCAAGACC